>NZ_JBIUCH010000022.1:0-144619 GCF_044548625.1 Micromonospora sp. NPDC051925
CCCACTGCTCATCGGTGAGATCGCTCGGGTACGCCGCTCGTTCGCCCACGACCATCACAACGCCGACGAACCTCACCGGTTACGACACAGGCTCATCTTTTACGCCATTCACCGACGACCCGCTGGCGAGGGCCCGGCCCTCAGACCGTCTACAAACCCACACTGGACGAACGCTCTCGAATCACCCACTTACAACTCATGTGTCTCTTCCGTCTGGGGCCAGCGTGATGACGATGTCCTGGCCCGATCTGCCGGCAGTGGTGACCCGGTGTTCGAGCCGGGAAAGGAAGTCCCGGAACGTACGGCATCCGTAGTTGGCCTGGTCGAACGAGGGGTCAAGGGAGAGCATCTTGTTCTTGACCGTACCTGCGGTCGGCGTGTCGGTGGTGAGCTGCTCGAACGCCCGGACAAGGAGTCGCTCAGCATCCTTGATGTCGAAAGCGGCGGTAACGGCGGGACGGGTGGCGGGCTCGACGGCTGCGACGATGGTGCCCCAGAACTTGTACTCCGAGCACACCGACACCAGACGCTGGCTGGCGCTGGCCTGGGTGCCGACGCCGACGACGTGTTTGCCGAACTCGCGCAGCCGATGCACGAGTGGCGAGTAGTCGCTGTCGCCCGTCACCAGGAGGAACACCGCCACGTCTGGGTGGGTGATGAGAACCTCCATGGCATCGACGGCCATCCGGATGTCTGCGGAGTTCTTACCGGTGCCACCGCTGCGGGCGATCTGGACAAGATCGACGCCGTTGTTGGCGAGGGCGTGTTGGTACTTCCCGAAGCCCGAGTTGGCCCAATCTGCGTAGGCGCGGCGAATGGATGCGTTGCCGTGGAAGCCTCGGCACAGGTACGTCAGGGCTGTGGCGGGAATCGGGTCGCTCTGGCCGGGCAGACCCTTGCCGGCGCCGCACACCAGGTTCTCGAAGTCGATGAACACGGCAACGCGCTCTTGCGCCGGGTAGGTCACAAACGGTTGCGACCTGCGCCATCGCGCCAATGAAGGGGACTTGCCGTCCGGGCCCTCGGTCATTCCGCACCAACCGGTCTGTCATGCCGACCCCGTGCGGCCGGTATCGACGGTCCTCGTCCGACCGCGTCACCGCGTAGAACCCTAGCGGTATGGGGGGCGCTTGGGCGGCAGCAGCGCGGCGGCGAACTCATGGTACCCCGTGGGACCTGGTGGGCGAGTTCGCCGCAGGGTGGGCCGCGGGCACCGATCCTCTGGTGGGGCCGGATCCGGCCGTAGGCGCGTAGTCGATCATGTACGGCAGTCATTCCTCGGCGAGTGCCCGCTCGTGCCGGTTTTGACCTCGCCGACGCAGTGTGCGGTGGCGGCGGTGGGGAAGTCGCGGAGGGGGTTTGCGCTCGTCGTACCAGTCTGTGCGTAGCTGGTCACCCGGGTTGAAGCCCTTGAGGTGCCAGTCGCCGGGCCCGCCGAGGTCAAGGCCGTAGGTCAGCATGGATCCAAGCATGCGCCAGATGCTCCCCGGGAAGTGAACCCGCGTCAGCGAACGACACGACCGCACGAGCCGACTGCTCGGATACTGCGGGAAGTCACATCAGCACGCAAGGTACCGGGTCTCGGGAGCCGGTCGATGGTCGCCGCAGTCGGCTTCATCGCTGTGACGCCGAGCCATGGTGCGGCTACTCCTAGATTGATCAGGTGCACGCAATCCTCGGGGGTGCCGGGTCGAGAACGATTCGTCGGCTTCGGGCATTTCGTTTCCCGGAGCTGCTGGTGCCTGATTTGCTTTGGGTTGTTAGAGCCCTGTCTGGGTCGGGAGTCCGTTCTGGCGGCTCCTTATAGCTGACGTCGGGAAGCCGACGAAAGCAGGTCCTTGGATTGTGGATGCCGGCACTGGTTGCCCTCGGAGCGGGGTTTTTGTCGGGGCCTGCTCTTAGCGTCTGTCGCGTGTCAGCACAGGAGAGGAACCCTGGCGGTGGCTTGCCGCTGAGCGCCACCTTGCGCGGTTTTATGGCGGATTGGCAGCCGCGTCAACGCATCACGGCTGGGCTGCTCGCAGCTCTGTTCGACGCGCTTGGCGCCCTCCGGCGAGCGCATCCGGAGTGGGTGGACTACGACCTCAACACTCACCTGCTGGGCGCCTTGCATCTGGCGATTGAGAATAACCGGCTGACCGGAACTCGCACGTTGAGCGAGCTGGTAGCCGAACTGGCGACTCTGTGTGCGCTCGAATGCCCGGACGACCCAGCGCAAAAGCATACTGACATCGCTGAGGCGATCTTCGGTGTTCTCATGAACTCCCGCGATCGGGAGACTCGTTTCCGCGATCGCTATCTGTCTCTGGATGATGGCGGGCGGGTGGAACACCCGGAACAGACCTTTGCGTTCCTGCATGCGGTGGGCGGGGATGACACCACGGATCCGCGGGTGAAGGTGACCCCTGAGGGGGTCAACATCTTTCAGAACCTGCACGATTTCGACCCCTTTGACCGGGCTGCTGCAGAGCGATACCGATCCGAACGGATGCTCAAGCGCGGCGATTACGAGGAGGTGGCCGCGTCGGTGCAGCGGCGCGCTACGAGCATCCACGCGGTGCAGGCAAGCCTGGATCGGCTGCTGCGGCGCATGAGCAGCAACGTCCGGGACGTCACCTACGCCAAGGATGTGATCCCCCAGGTCGACGAGGCGCTCGTGCTGATCGGGGAGCAGATTGGCGCGGAGGAGAAGCTCGCCGCCGGCATTGACGAGCACATGCACCACCGCGCCCCCGATGTGGCGCGGCTGCAACGGATCACTGAGCACCTCAACGAGCTGCTGCGGGCGCTGTCCCGCCTGTACTCGATGCTGTTGACGGTCAAGGAGACCTACGAGCAGGAGCAGGACCGCCAACTGTTCACGTTCCGCCGACTCACGATCAACCCCCAGACCGATCTGTTCGAGCCGCTGCTGCGCTACCCGCCGCCCGCGGTCGTCAGCCTCTTGGAACAACGTTTGGCCACCCTGCTCGGCCCGCGCGTCCCGCAGGTGCTGAACATGCAGGCGGTCATCAACCGCACTCAACCACAGGAGCGGTCGCCTGGCACCGGCGAGGACAGCGACCCGTTCGATCTGGGCGAGAGTCGTGACGAGAACGCTGACGACACCATGCTGATCGTCGCCGAGGTCACCGCGATCCTGGCGGAGATCACCACGCCGACCTCGTTGTCACAGCTGAACACGGCGGCGGCTGACCGGCCGATGCCGGCCCTCAGTGCGGACCAGCGCGCACGGGTTCCGTGGGCTTTAGCGGTGGCGGTCGCCGGTGCCTACGGCGGCAACGACCCCGCCGAGAGCGACGCACCCCAGGTTTTCGACCACACCCGTTTCGGCGTCGTGCGGCCTGGCACGCCTCTGGAGACCACCGCGGTGACCGGCGACGACCTCATCGTCGTCCCGCTGACCGCCCTCGACAAGGAGAACTCCTCATGAACGGGATCGACGCGGGACGGCTGCTCGTGTTCGCACTCGACGTCAAGGCGACACCGGGGCGCACCGGGCAGTCCGCCGAGTACGCCCGTCTGGTCGCCCGCTACCTAAGCGAGGAGACGTTCCGGCAGCTCTTCGACGACATCCTTGAAGGCGCCGGCTGCAGCGTCACCCACGCTTCCCCGGAGACCGGCCTGGTGCTGCTCGCCGAGGCCGACAGTGCCTGGGCCTGGCCCGCACGGTCCTCGGACCTGCCGTGGGGCAAGAAGCAGAAGGAGGAGCATCGCGCGGCCCGGATGCTGGTCGTGCCCGCCCTGCTGGCGTTCATCGCGCCCACGGCCGCTGACCTCGAAGATTACGTCGACGACCACACCCGCCTGCTGCCGGACGTGCCAGTGGCCGATCTCGAAGATTACATCCGGCAGTTCGCGTTGCAGCAGGAAGCAGCCAATCCGAACCCGGTCGGTGATGGTCGACCGTTGTGGTGGCACTGGGTGCAGCTTCCCCAGGTCCGATCAGCCGAACGCAGCGCCCGCACGACCAGCACCTACCTGGTCGCGGACGTCCTCGACTTCCTCGAGGAACAGCATTTGGCCGTGCGGCGCGACAACCGGCCCCTGACCGAGACCGTATACCGGCCGCGAAGGCGGCTGATGGCTCACTACCGCGACCTGTTCCTGCACGACCTGTTCGCTGACTTGCAGTCCTTCACCACCAGCAGTTACGAGCGTGTCGAGCGCACGAACAACGACGAGGGGAACCAGTCCTGACATGGGACCGATCACCGGCTTTCGCATCATCAATCTCCGCGTCCGGGACAAGGTCGCCTATCCCGATCTCGTCGTCGATCTCGGCAGCGGACGACACGTCATCATCGGCTTGGAGAACGGCGGCGGAAAGTCAACCCTGCTCGGTTTCCTGATCCACGTTCTGTTGCCGGACAAGGCTCAGTTCCTGCCACGGTTGTCGCTGCGCCGGCAGGGCAAAAAGGGCGACGAGAAACGCGTTCAGCAGTACGTGCCCGGTGGGGACCCCACGCACGTGATCCTCGAAATGGAGGTACCTGCCAACGACCCCTTCCGTGGACACCGGCGGGTTCTGCTCGGCGCCTGCCTGTCGAAGCCGGCCGGGGCCGGGCCCGACGAAGACGTCAAAGAGCTGCTCTGGTCTGCCCAGTCGGTGCACGCCGATCTGACTCTTGCCGGGCTTGCCGTGCGGGGCGTTGACGGGCGGCTGCGTGACGCCAAGCAATGGGCGGCGTGGCTGAAGGAACAGAAGCTCGCACACCCGGACGCCGAGATCACCATGGAGACCGACCAAGGCGAGTGGGGCAAACACCTACGAGAGACCCTACGCATCGACGTCGATTTCGTTCGCACCTGGTTGCTGGCGATGAATCAGGACGAGGGCGCCGCGGACCATGTGTTCACCTACGCGTCGTCACGGTCGTTTCTCAACAGCATCGTCGGCGCGGTTGCCGATCCGAAGCTGAAGGAGGAACTGGCGACCAACCTGGTCCGGATGGGCAGGGACGCCGACGCCTTCAGCCTCGACCGGCGTCGGCAACTGTTTTTCACCGACGTGGTCGGCCACACCGAGCAGCTCTCGCAGCTCATGGGCGTGCTCGATGGGCAGGACGAACGCCGGCTCACCCTACTGGATTCCCTGCTCGCCGCTCACACCCGTGTCGAGGATGAACAGCGCGTCGGTGCGATCTCGCTGCAGAACGCGACACAGCGGCGAGCCGCGGTGACTGCCGACCGGCACAACGCCGAACGTGATCACCGCAGCGCCCTCGGCCGCAAGCAACAGGCCGAACTACAGCGCGACCGTGTCGCCTACCAGGAAGCCGACGCGCTGCTGCAAACCGAACGCGGCCAGTACACCGCGACGCAGGAGCGCGTCGAGGCTACTCGGGTGGCTGCCCTGGTCGCACAGAGACGCGCCTACGACACCAGCATCGACGGCATCCAGCGCATGCTGCGCGAGCGTGCGGGCGAGTCGGAGCCCATGCGTCAGAAGGCCGCTGCCGCCGTCCGGGCCTGGCAGACGCGGATCGCCGCTGACATCACGCAGGAGCAGGCCACGCTCGCGCAGGCACAGGCTGGCTACACCGAGGCAGAGCAGGCCGCTGAGCAGGCGAACAAGGCCATCGCCGCAGCCGCGGGTGCGGTCAGCGACGCGACCGCCCGCGAGGCCAGCGCCATGGACCATCTCAAGGGGATCCGGCAGCAACGTGACCGGGCCGTCGGCCGAGGCGACCTGCACGGCGGCGAATCTGAGGCACAAGCACTTGAGCGGGTGGGACACGAAGCCGAAGGGATCCGCGCCGGGTGCGACGAGATCTGGTCCAACCTCGCGGAGGCCAAGAGCGAGTTCGCGGAAGCGGACAGCGCGGTGCGTACCCTCAGCGGCCAGCTCAAGGACGCGAAATCGACGCTGACGGCAACAATCAAGACCCAGCGGCAATTGCAGGATGCCACCGACAAACTGGCCCGAGACGTCGAATCAAGCGGCCTCGTAGATCTCGAACCCGTCGTCCTTGACGATCACGCGGACACCGTTGTCTCCGTCCTGCGGGCGGTCGCCGAACGCGCCAACCAGGACCACCTTCGTGCCGCCGAGCGGGCTGCCGCCGCCCGCCGCGCCGTCCAGTCGCTGGACACCCGAGGACTGTTGCCAGCGCGTGTCGACATCGCCGAGCTCTGCGAGAACCTCAGTAAGCTAGGGCTTGGGGCGCGTCCCGGCTGGGACTACCTGGCCACCCTTGATGAGACCGTGGCGCCGCGCTGCGCTGCGGCTCATCCCGGCCTCGCCGACGGCGTGGTGGTGACGGTCCCCGACGACCTCACACCGGTGGTCGCGTATTTGCGAGAGCACCGTGATGTGCTGGCCGGCCCGGTGGTGGTCGGCGCCCCGGACACGTTCCATGACGACCCCGATGACGACCGGGACGAGGAAGTGCCGGAGCCTGCGATCGAGGTGGTTCTCCCGCATGAGGCTTTCTGGTCCGCCCGCGCCGGCGCCGAACAGCTCGACCAGCGCCGTGACGACGACGCCGACCACGAGCGTGCGACGATCCAGCATCGGCGCGTATACGACCAGGCCGTGCAGTTGGGCCGGGAGGTCGTCCGCTGGAAGTCCCAGATCGGACCGGATCGGCTCCGTGAGGCCGCGCAAGCGGTCGTGACCGCGCGGGGAATCGCCGATGACCTCCAGGGCCAGCTCGACGAGGCGGAGACCTACCGGCTGGGCGTGGGAGAGCGCCGCGATGAGGTGGCCGCGAAGTTGGAGCAGGCCAAGGAGCAGCGGCGGGCCTGTGAGTCTCGCCTGGATCGGCTGACGTCGCTGGCGAACGCGGTCGCGGGGGAGCCGGCGCTGAGCGCCGAACTCGATCAGAGCCGTACCAACCTCGCCGAGGCGCGACGCCTGAAGGACAAGGCGACCAAGGACCTGACCACAGCTACGAATGCACAGCGGGCTCGGTTCGAGGAGATCGGGGATCGTCAGCAGGTTGTGGGGCAGCTCAGGCACGAACTCGCCGAAGCCGAGTCGGCCGCTGCGGGCGTCGTTCAGCCCGACGATGTGCTCACCGGCGAGGCGGCCGGTGACCGTGCCGCCCTCGCCCAGCAGGCCCGTGACGCCATCGATCGGTGGAAGGGAGCACTCACCGATGACCAGCTCACCGCCCAGCTCAACCTGGTCAAAACGCAACGACGCACGCTCGAGCAGCGCCTGCAACCGGAACCCGAACAAATCCGTGCTGCCGCCGAACTCCTCGTCGAGCAGCACCTTGCTCGGACGCCGGCTGACTTCGACACCGAGGTGGAACGTATCCGCAAGGAGCTGAACCAGCGCGGGATCGCCGTCGGCAAGCGCGAGAGCACCCTCGAACAGCGCAAGAACCAGTACGACAAGACGGCCGAGAAGTACCGCAACGTCACCTTCCAGGACCAACTGAGCGGGGAAAACCGCTCGGACGATCCGGTCACCGCCGAGGCCACCTTCGCCGCTTTGACGGAAGCCGAAGCTGCGGCGAAAGACGCTGTCAACGCGATCGCGGAGATCGAGGGTCAGATTGCTGAGACGGTCGCCGCCGGGGAGGCCCGGCAGCAGGTGCTCGCGAACGTGGCGTCCACGATCGATGGAAAGGTGTCGTTGCTGGCCGCCGGCCAGCAGTTGACCGAAACCATCGATCTGGAAGACCGCCGGTTCAACCTCACAACGGAAATTGTGCTGGCAACCGCCCCCAGCACTGTCACCGCCCTGATCGGCGCGGTGCGTGCCGACGGTCCGATCGAGGAACTACGCACCAGGACCCAGGCAAGTGTCGAAGGTGTGGCCGCAGCGGTGGACAGCATCGTCAAGGCCGTCCGCGAGGCTCACACCCGCGCTGACGATCGGCTGGGCCGGCTGGTCTACTGCCTGGACACGGTGGCCGACGACGTGGTGGCCGGTGAACGGGTCGCCCAAGTGTTGCGGCGAGCCCGTGGCGCGGACCTCGCCCGTCTGGCCGTGCGTCACCACGAGGACCTGGTCAACCGGCGTGACTCGATCGCCCATCATGTCGCCACCTTCGAGCAGCGCGTCGAAGCCTTGGCGAACATCGCGCACAGCAGCATTGAACGGCTGCGCCGCGCGGTGCAGATGACCGTCCGGGACTCGGTGCTACCTGACACGCCGGCCATGGGCCGCTGGGCGGGGCTTCCCCTGCTCAAGCTGTCCGGCCTCGACGCGCTGACCGTAGAGCAGCGACGCGCCGCGATCCACGCCACGCTGACTCGCTGGTTCGATCCCGAGCTACACGGGCGCCGTCGCACGTTCGACACCGACGAGACGATGTTCGAACTGCTGGAAGCGATCACCCCGCGGTTCTCGGCGAAGATCCTCATCCCGTCCGACCCGCTCGTTGCGGAGCACAAGTCCGTGGACCAGGTCGCCATGGAGACCTCCGGCGGTGAAGGCGTCACCGTCGCGTTGATCCTGGCCAGCCTGCTCGCGGCCCGGCGCGCCACTGCCCACGGCTACCGGCGTACGACCCTGCTACTGGACAACGCGTTCGCGAAACTGACCAAGCCCGCCTTCCTGCGGTTGGCCCGTGACGTCGCGACCTCGCTCAACGTGTCGCTGGTCGTGCTTACTGGAATCAAGGACAACGGCGCGCTGACGGTGTTCCCGACCGTCGTTCAACTGCGGGTATCTCGCCGCTCGACGGCCAACTTCGTCGTCCCCGCCGGCGTCGAAGACGGGAGGCTGCAGAACCTGCTGCGCGACGGCGCCTTGTACGCGTCTGCCGTCGAGTGGCACGCCGCAGACGAAGACACCGGCAAGGCCGACACCTGGCCGGTGATGTCGAGCGCCACCGTCGCGTTCGACGAACAGCTCGCCTTGGACATGTCCGCCCCGGCAGAGACCGACGCCGCACCAGATGACAACGCCGCGGATGACCAGGAAGCCGCATGACATCCACCGACGGCGCCCCACCGCCCGGCGCGCAACAGGTAGACGCCCTGAGCGCAGCGTTGCTCAACACCGCCGCCGTACGCGTTGACCGCCGGAGACTGTGGCAGCTGTGGAACCAGGTCGACGGCCCATGGTCAGGAACGTGGGCCAGCCGGGCACGTCTGGCCCATGCCCTCCAGCAGCTCGCACACCAGGGGATTGTCGTTCTGCCCGCAGCTACCGGCCGGCTCTGGGACCGGTCACTGCCACCCCTTCCCGACCGGATCGATATCCCCGCCAACCGGCGTGGAGCCGTCACCCAGATCAACCCCGCCGACGTGCTCTGGGTCCCGTTGATGCGTCGCTGGGCACCGCAATGGATACGCACCGCACGGCCACCCGCAGGACTGCGGGAGGCCGCCGTGGAAATCAACCGATGGCTACAGGGCACCCTCGGCACCAACCCCGGTTGGGTAGCCCGGGAGGAACGCTCACTGCACATCTTCGGTGACGAGAAACGACTGGCCCAGCTCGCCGACGGCGCGATCTTCGCCCCTGGACGGATGACCCTGCACGACCTGGCCTGCGACGCGCCCGCCGGACACATACGCGTCGCCCGCCTCGCTACACGAGGACCCGTGCTCGTGCTCGAGAACAAATCCACTTTCGATTCCGCCTGGCGAGCCCTGCGGGCATACGCACAGCCCCCGTACGCGGCGATCCTGTTCGGCAGCGGCGACGCGGTTGGCGCCCTGGTTCAGGATTTGACGGTGCTCGACGAACTGGTCGGTGTCCGGCCGACGACGTGCTGGTACGCCGGCGATGTCGACATCGCCGGTATCGAGGCCGCCCACCTGTTCGCCGCCAGCGCAGCGACAGCGGGCCTGGAAACAGCGATGGCTGCTCCGCTCTGGGACGCGGTGGCCCGAGCTGACCCGACCGGCGAGGACACCACGGCAGACCTGTCCCGCACGGCTGGCGCTGTCGCCGTAGCGGAGTCACTGCATCTGCCCGAGGCGGTTCTGCAGCGACTACGGGAGCGAGTCCGGATACCGCAAGAGCGCATCGATCGCCTGGCACTGGCCGACGTCGCCTGGTGGGCACCGCCGTCGAGTTGATGGCAGTGGCGTCGGCCGGGCCAGATCGATAACCCGGCCGACGCCGCAGAAACGCGCGTACCCGCGCCCGAGCAAGCGTTCGTTTCGACCGCGCCATCAGGCGGCGAGCGGGCGGAGCCGGACGGGGCAGGCGAGGGGGTGTAGCGCGGCGAGCGTCATTTGAGCGTTGGAGCGTTGGATCAACAACCGCTCTGGAGAAGGACGGTCGCTCGACCGCGCGCCCGCACCCCCGAAGCCCCATAACGGTGAGAAGTAGATGGCGTGTCGAACCACCACTAACAGCTCCCCTGCTTCTTACGCTGCCCGCATGACCAATCTCGCCAAGCTCGCGGCCACCGCCGCTGAATATGCCCGGAAAAACCAGATGACACTCGTGCCCGCCGCACCGCAGCGCGACTTCGGCCCCGAAGTGTGCATCGATCCCGACCGACTGGACCTTCCCTCGTTCCTTGACCTGGCAGCCAAGATCGGAGGTGGCGTGCTATACCTCGACGCTAACCCATTCAATCCCCAACAACTCGGATCAGATCTTGACGAGCTACCCGAGGATCTGGCCAGACACAAAGGAGAAATTGGGCTCGTCCGACTCGCGTTCGCAGTAAATGGCATCGTTCACTTCTGGGAACGCAGCACTCCGTGGCACGAGGAGGCGGAGGAACTCAAGAACGCGACCTCGGCACGCCTACCCCGTCAAGGGCTCTACACCCACGACGCCGACGGCGATCAAGACGACCGGCTCGACGAAGAGACACAGAAGCGCCTCGCCCGTGAGCTGGCGGAGGAACTCATAGCCAACCCAGAGTTTCGGGCGGCGAAGATCGGCCATCGGCAACGGATCGGGCAGATGGCCATCCCCGAGGGCACCCACCGCCACGTCGGCTGGGAAGCGCTCCGCATGGCCGGCGAACAAGCCGAAGACATGGCCAGGTCGCGATACGCCGAACTCGTCACCCGTCTGGACGAGCTGGCCCAGCAGTTGCTCACCGACGCCACCTATCAGCAGGCCAGCTCGCCCGGCGCCCGCAAGCAGGCCGCCGAACAGTTCCTCATCCCCCACGGCGACGGCTTTCCTCCGCCGGCCTATGTACGCGACGAGCTGTACGCACGAGCCCAGAAGCTACTCAAGAACAAGGGCGCCACCAACCTGTTCTAGCCTCGGGCAGGCCCAGAGACTGAACACGAGTCACATCGCGACCCGCGCAAAGCAGGACATGCGACGCGGCGCGCCGGTTCCCGGGGCGCCGCAACCCTCCGCACCTCCACCACAACAGTCGAACAAGTGTTCGATTATGGTGTTGACGTGGATGAGCTACCCGGACGACTTCCCACCACGCGTGGAGCAGTTGCGCGACCCGGCCGCGTTCGTCGATCTCATGCAGCGGCTCCTCGCCCGTCAAGCGGAGATGGATCTGTGAGACGCAGCCGAGCTCGATCGATCCCTGGTGGCCGACGACGCCCCACCCGTCGACAGCGCCCAAGCTGCGGCCTGGGCCGCCCTCGACGGGCAGACCCCAGGCCCGGCTGCGAGCCTTCCTGTTCGGACCGCCCGCAGTGCCTGCGGTGGTGGCCTACCGGCACCACCTACGACTCCAGGCACGGCAGACACTTCTGAGTAATCCGGAGTACGCACGACAGGCCGCCTTGCGCGAGTACGAACGCGACATCAACGAACTCAGGACCGAACTGGCCGAGGCAGGGCTGCCGTTCATCAAGAACCTGGTGCCGTTCCTGCTGCGTGGCCTCATCCGCACTCGCCGCGTCCGCGCTGACCGCCACTGGAAGCCGCCCGCAACGCTGTACCCGTAGACAGGTTCAAGCGCTACCTCCTGGCTGGACAGTCTTTTACCGGGCCGGGAGTCGCCTCCCGGGCGGCCTGGTTACTCCCACGCGCCGGGGTCAACGTACGTGTCGGTCTTTCTCAAGTAGGGCACGGCGCGGGTCCATTCACCGAGGAGCTTGGCGAAGCCGTCATCGTCGGTAGCCCACACCTCGCCCAGTTCGACGGTCCCCGAGCCCGAGCCCGAGCGCGACTCGACCGCCACCATGGGGGCGACCGGGTCGCTCGCCCACTTGCTGCGCTGCTTCTGCGCCGGGCGCACGTACAGGACCTTCGAATGGACCTCATCCGGTTGAGGAAAGACCAGGTGCGCCTCGAGCGGGTCATCGTCCGCCGCGGCTCTGCCGCCACTGGCGATACACGCCGCGACGAGTTGCTCGATGCGTACGAGCTGTTCGCGGGCGGCCCATCGCCGTGCTGGACTCGGTTCGTATCCCCATGCCTGCACGATCCACCCGGCCGCGCCCTCTGGCAGCGGTCCGACATCTCCGTTGCGAAGCGATCGAGTGACCTCGCACATCTGCCATACCCGGGAGGTCGCGAGATCCGGATCGTGCCCGATCGGCAGTAACCGCAACGCCTCGGCCCGCGCCGCCGCGTCGGCAGCGATCTCGTCGGCGATCGTCAGGCGTTGCGCCCGTGGCAAGGAGCCGAACATCTCGGGCAGGTCTCCGGCGAGCAGCCGCGCGAGGTCCTTGTGGCTCCACGCCTCCGCGTGCCGGTTACCCTCGTCCGCCGTCAGCACGATCGGGTCGATCGTGGCCTCCGGATCACGGAACGCGTCGATGACGCGTCCGATCGCCTCCTCGACGGCCGGGTGGGTATCGAGGAACGCCGCCACGTCCCACGCGTCCTCAGACAGCCGTGTGAGGATACTGGCGAGGCGGGCAGCACGCCCCGGATCCTCCAATGTAGTGATCTTGCAGCTCTGGTCGCACTCCTCGCCGGACCAAGTGGCGAGCACGGTGGTCCGGGGACCGGTGGGCAGAACGCTGTAGCTGGTCATCGCCAAGCTCCTGACGGGTACGGAGAGCCGCCCAGGGAACCCGCGCGCAGGCGCGATCGTTCCCGGCGAACTGGACATGATTTCCGGTAACCCCGCGGCACGACCGCAGCGCCGATCCGTACCGGTAGCATCACACGCCCGGCCGAGCGGAGGCAACTCCGCCGCCGGAGTGCACCAGCCAAACGGTAACGCACTGTTCGTGTCAGTGCGACCGACAGGTCGTAGGGGAAATCAACCTCCGCTTGTGGCCACGGAGGTGTTCGATGAGATAGACGCTGCCGAACGGCTGCGGCATGGGCTGGTCGACCAACTCGTCGAGTAGGGGGAGATACCGTCAGGGCGGGTCGACGCGGCGATGCGCGCCGTGCCGCGCCACGCGTTCGTTTCCGGTGTGCCAATGGCCGAGGCCTACGCCGACGACATCGTCGGGACCAAGCAGGACGACGCGGGAGTTGCGGTCAGTGCGGCCTCGCAGCCCCGGATTTGTCGCGATGATGCTCGATATCGAGCCGGGCCAGCGCGTGCTGGAGGCCGGCGCTGGCACTGGGTACAACGCCGGGCTGATGGTCACAAGCCGCGACGTCCACCACCCCCGGCGGGGTGGCTCAGTCGATGTCGGGGTCGAACTGGGTGAGCCATTCCACGTCGCCGTTCGCCTCGGTGGCGACCAGCCCGGCGACGAGCCAGATCAGGGCGGGAAGGAACGCGTCGCCGAGCCGGTCGAGGGCCTCGTTGACGGTCAGGTTCGGTGCCAGTGGGCTGCCGAGCAGGCCCGCGAGTTGGAATGCCTGGTCGGCGGGTTCGTCATCAAGGTTCTGGCGGATCCACCCCAGCGCGGGGCCGGCGAGGTCAGTGGTCGCGGTTGCCTTCGCGCTGGTCAGCCAGCTCATCAGGACAGCGGTCAGGGTGGTCGCGGCGAGACCGGCAGCGTCGGGGTCGTCGGCGTGGTCGAGGGCTGCCCCGAGCCGCCATGCGGGTTCCTCCATACCGCTGGTGATCGTCTCGTCGATCAGGTCCCGCAGCCCGTCTGCGGAGAGCTCGACCGTCGCCGCGAGGTCGATGTCGTCGATGTCGTCAACATCGCCCCGGTGGCGGGTCACGGCGTCGGCGTAAGCCTGCACCTCGGCGGCGCTGAACAGGTGCTGGTTCTCCTCCGTGACGAGGTAGCCGACCTCCCGCCAGGCATGGATCGGCGCCGGGTCCACGCCCGCGTCCTCGGCGGCCTTCAGCATGTGGTCCACGGCGTCATCGAAGCTCCGCTGACTCAACGGGGTCGGCTCGTCAGCGTCAGGGTCGAAGAACACCGGATCCTTCGGCCCCGGCTCACGGCCGAACTTCTCCCGGAACGCCGCGAACTGCGCCTGGAACCCCTCACGCAACTCCGTACCCGCCTCGGACCCCGCGTCCCACGTCAACGTGGCAACGCCGTCCGCGCCGACGGTGCGCTGCACGAACCGGGGGTCCCCCATCCGGTCCAGGACCAGACGGGCGTGCTCTTCGTGGAACTCTTCCTGCCGAGCCACGTCTAGCCGCTGCTGCAGGCGTGCGCGACGCTGACGAGGTGTGCGCTTCTTCGGCATAACCCGCTCCTCCCGCCACCCCTTCGACAGGCGACCCGGGCATTATCCCTATGCGACAGCCCGCCCCGGCTCCACGACACAGGCTCGTGTGGACACGCCTGCCTCAACCTGGGCTCGGCGACCAGATCCGTCCCGTGGACCGCTTTCCGGGTTGCCCCTGCACCGGCCGGCTATCGTGCGGATGGAGAGCCACCACAGGAGGACGTGTGCGTCGGATGACCAAGTTCCAGGAAGCGGTCGAGCGGCTGCGCGAGGAAGGCCGCCACCGAGGCCTGGACATCTCGGCGGTCACCGCGCAGGACATCCTCGCCGACCTCGTCACCACCACCGCCGCCACCCTCGGCATCCGCGAGGAGACCTACGTACGGTCCCACCTTCAAAACGTCGACCTCGCCGACCTCGTGACCCACCTCAAGCAGGCGGACGACGCGCAGAAACGCGAAGTGGCCGACGCCTCCCCCGCGGTGATCAAGCTGGAGGATACCGGCCGGCTCATCGCGTCGCTCGCCCAAGCGGTGCGATGCGTCAGCCTCAACCACGACCGGCTAACGACAGGACGCCGCGACAAGTGGGAGGCCGTCGGCGTCCTCGACGACGCCAGCAACTGCCTGACCCTGCTCGGCGAAGCCGTGACCAACAGCCACACCACCGCACAGGGCACCGCCGTGCTCTGGAGCGACGAAAGCGTCGTGTACGCACGACGCGCTCTCACCCAGACCATCACCAACATCCGCGACGGTGGCTGGACCTTCGCCCACGGCCCGCAACTCGACGCCGACGTCGCCACCCGCATGAACGCCGACCTGAAGATCCTGCCCCCGGAGTGACCACCCAGACGCCGCATAACCTGCCAGCTTCGCGCGATGCGACGGCCGACACCGCTCCCGACGCATTTCGCGATACCGGACTGGCGTTCTTGCTACGACATCGGTCACCGCACTCGAACCATCCGGTCCACCAGACGCTCGCCCGCACGCTGAGTGCCGACCGGCCGTTTGCTTGCTGACGGCGCTGGACAGCCAGTGCAGGAGAACACCCGATGAGGTTGATCCGAACCGCACGGGCGCCGACGTCGGCTGCCCTGGGGATTGTCCTGCGTTGATGACCAGGTCTACCGTGACGGCATCGTTGGGCAGGGCGGCTCCCCCCGTGGTCGCCCTGCCCAACGTAAACAAGCCGGGATGCGCCAGGCGCCGGCCACGTATCGACGACGACGCGGAACGCACCCCACACACCTGTTTAGCACATTCGTTCTAAGTTCGCGGTATCGTCCTGGGGTGACCGCTCCTGACGTGCCACCCGATCCGGTGTCGTTGACTGACCGGCAGCGGCAGATCCTCGACGTGATCCGGGAATGGGTTCAGCGGCATGGCTACCCGCCGACGGTGCGGGAGATCGGGGCGGCCGTCGGGCTCGGTTCCCCCTCGTCGGTGGCGCATCACCTGAAGACCCTCACCCACCACGGCCTGATCCGACGGGCTCCGGGCGGACCGCGAGCGGTCGACGCCCGCCCCCTGCTCGGCGACGACCCGCCGGTGAAGTCGGACGCGCAGCGCGGAACCGCTGTGCCTCTGCTGGGAGCCATCGCCGCCGGCACGCCGATCCTCGCCGAGGAACACGTCGAGGAGGTGCTGTCCCTGCCCACCGAGCTGGTCGGCCGGGGCACGCTGTTCGCGCTTCGGGTACAAGGCGACTCCATGACCGAAGCGGCCATCGCCGACGGCGACATCATCGTGGTACGGCAGCAGGCGGTCGCCGACAACGGCGACATCGTTGCCGCCATGCTCGACGGGGAAGCCACCGTCAAGCAGTACCGAACCCGCGACGGCCGCATCGAACTCGTCCCCCGCAACCCCCGCTACCCGGTACTGCCCGGCGATCACGCGACGATCCTCGGCAAGGTCATCTGCGTCCTACACCGCCCGTAATCCCGACAATCGCCGCCACCGTCCTGCCGGCGGCAGGACGGTGGCTCGCTTGGGACTACTGCTCAGCCAGGTCCGGGCGCCACGTGGTGATCTCGTCGTCGAGATCGCCGCTGCGGAGGTCGTTCAGGGCGGCCATGTATCCGACCTCGGTGGCGTCGATGAGCATCCTCAGGACCTCAGTCGGCGCGTCCTGGTAGCCGTAAGCCGACCACACGTTGGCCATCGCCTCGTAGGCCCGCCGCACGTCACCCTCATCCTGTGCGGTATTGCCGTGCAGGTTCGCCACGGCCTCGGACCAGCCGCTCACGTCGCGCTCCGAATAGGACATGAGAGAAGTATGCGCGACGCGATTCCCGCTGCGGGGTTTGCCGCAGCAGCGGACAAGCCCTACCGCCGTAGCCGAGCCGGGCTGTTGCCAGGTCTCGCCCGCCCCGGCTGCCCGGTGTGAGGGCTACCAGCCTCGTTGCACCTGGTAAGGCGGTAGCTGGCCACGGAGCACCTGCGCGAACTCGGCCCGCAGGCTCGTCAGGTCGATCGGGTGCCCGGCCATGCGCTCGCCCAGCTCGGCGATCGGCCAACTCGCGAGGTGGCCGAACCTCGCCGCGTACACCGCGACGGTGTGCAGGCCGTACCGGTCCGAGTAGTCCATCAGTGCGTACCCGAGGAGCTGGTCGAGGTCGGTACGCGCCAGGGAGGCTGCCCGGGTGCCATCCGCACGAGGTTTGCCACCCTGCCCGGCCTTGAAGTCGACCAGCATCCCACCGGCGATCAGGTCCGCGTCGGCGTTGAGGTCGGCGCTGCCGTCGAAGGTCATGCCAGTCGTCACAGGCCCCGGCGGCAGCCCTGGCAGCAGGCGTTCGACTGCCAGGTCCCGCATCGCGGCCATGTCGATCACCTCCGCATCGGTGGCCAGCGCCAGCAGGTCCGCCGCGCCGCTCGACTCGGTAAGACGCATCAGTCGGGAGTGCTCCACCGACGGCGCCCGATACAGCTCCACGAGCAGCGCCAGGGCGTAACACACCCGCGCCCACCACTCATCACCACGCTCAGCGAACCCCGCCGGCCGCATCCGCAATTCCACCCCGCCCTCTGCACGGCGGGGCGTTTCCCCGGCCGCGAGGCCAGCGAGCAGCTCCCGACCGGCCCGCACACACGGCGCCCGCCCCGACAACAGCCCCATCAGCGGCAGGGCGATCGACGGATTCGGGTCAACGAGCATCCGCAGCCAGAAGTCGATCGCCGCACCCTGCGTGCCTGGCGCAACCCCAACCGGCATCACCACTCCCTGCAGGCCAGCCGCGACCCGGAACTCCGCCTGGATCTCCCTGGCCTCCGGAAACGTCGCTCGCAGCCACACGCACACCGGACTCCGAACGTCTTTCACCTCATACGTCAACGCAGACATGCACCGGAAGCTACGGAGAGCCACCGACAAAAAGCTCAGAGTGTGCGACGGATGCAGGAGGAAGGGATGAGGCCACCCGTCGGGCTCGCCGTGCCGCAACCGTCGCCGTCGAGAGAGCTGTCTCCTGCTCGGCGTTCAACTGGTCCCGAGGGAACCGCGCGCGTGCTCACTCCCGGCCGGCACCGCCAGTGCTACTCGGTGTCGGCGGGTAGGCGGGGCGGCTTGCCGCCGATGGCGAGGAAGGCGGTCGCGATCTGGATGGCCGTGTCGGGTCGGATCCGTAGGTGCTCGGCGGGATACTCGGTGGGTACTCCGCCGAGGTCGAAGCTGAGCCCGGCGGTCGGGGCCTCGACTGTCGGGTCGTTGAGGTAGTCGCCGTCGTCGACGATGTGCACGGCGAAGCTGTGGGTGGGGTGGCCCAGGCCGATCTGCAGGCCGGGTGGCAGTTCGTCCGGGTCGTCGATCGCCTGGCTGAAGATGGTGACCGCGACGGGCTCTCCGGCCTGGTGGATCTCGTGCAGTACGGCGCTCAGGGCGGCGGGGTCGCTCAGGTCGACCTCGTGGTTGTCGCGGTGGTCGCCCCGGTCGTATGCCCACGTCACCTTCATGCGATGGCCTTTCCGTTGCCGGTGTAGGTATGCCACTGATGCACCTGCCCGTCATCGTCGCGTACGTACACGGTCAGCTGCGCACCGGACGGCAGCAGCCGGGAGAGGATCCTCTCGCAGCCGTAGGGCTCGTAGTCGCACGGCGGGTTGTTGGTCAGCACGACCGCGTGCGTTACCTGTTCGCGGCGCATCCGGGCGGCGAGCTTGGCCTCGAGGTGGTCGGTCGTGGTGGCGATGAGCTTGTAGGCCGGTTTGAGGTCCGCGGCGGCTTCCGGGTCGCGGCCCGACTTCATGGGCACTCGTTGGCCGTTGATCAGTGCAATGCCGGACGTGGGGTCCTTCGCTCGCCGTTGGGGCAGGTCGCGGGCGGCCTCCGTCAGCCAGCCCGGAAGCCGTTCTGTTTCGGCCGGCGCCGGGGAAGGGCTCGCGGAGGTGTCGCTCGTGCCGGGCGGTCGGCTGACGCCGCCGCCCGTGGTCAGTTTCCCAGGTCACCGACCTGCCGGGCCTGATCGAGTGCCGCTTCGACATGGTGGCGGGCCTCGCCTCCTCGGGCCCTGACTACGGCAAGTCCCTGTCCGACCTGCTGCAGGCGGGCCAGGGTCGGTCCCGGTTGCCCACCCTGCAGCGCTACGGCGACGAGTCGCTGTGCTTCCTCGATGCCCGCTGCCGCCGCCTCGACCGCCCCGTCGACAGCGGCGAGAGCCGCGACCAACGGCGCGAGCGCGGCGATGGCTTCTTGGGGCGACGGCTGTTGCGGTACCGCGGACACCGAGCGGGACGCCTCGCCCAGGATCCCACCGACCGTGCTCAGTCGTGTGTGGACCTGCTCCACCTGCTCGCGTACGCGAGCCAGCCCCACGGCGATGCCCGCGAAGCCCGCCCCGACGGCCCGTGCCGCGATCTGCTCCACGGCGTGGTCGACCCCGGCGACACCCTGCTGCGCGGTCGCCACGCCTTCGGCCATCGTCTGCAGGTCATCACGGATGCTGTCGGTCAACGACATGGTCCCGCCCCTTCACCCTGTCGGCTTCTGCACCTTGATGAACCCTGGCACTCTAGAGATCGAGGTCGATAGGAACAACCCGCATCCGGAAGGCGCGCATGCCAAGACGCTCTTCGGTCCGGTGCGACCACAGGGCCAAGCCTGTCCTGCCGGCCGTGGTCAGGGCGGACTCGACTACGGACCAGAGCAGGTCGGTGGCTGGCCCTCCGCGGTGTCCACCGCAGTCGTGACATGGACGCTTCCGGCTGACCGTGACGGGGCGGATTCGGAGGCCGTGCTTGCGATGTTCGGGTCCGGGACGACGATGGTGCGGATCGTGGCTGCGGATGCGGACACGAAGTCCCGCCCGGTGAAGGGAGTCTCGATGGCGGGCACTGCGGTTGCCCTCCTCGATCCGGGTTTCACCCTGCTGCCCGCCACCTCGTCGCGCAGGAGAAGGTCCCTACCCTGCGGTGGGGGCGTCGTCGCATCGGTGGTGGGTGAGTGGTGGGGTCGAGGCCAGGAAGGTGAGGGATCCTTTCTGGTCGACTGTCGTGTACTGCTCGCTCATACCGATCTTGGTCGCGATGCGCAGCGATGTGGTGTTGTGCGGTCGGATCGTCGCCCAAATTCGAGGTAGGCCGGCGGCGAACCCTTCCCGCAGCACGAGGTGTGCGGCCTCGGTGGCGTACCCGTGGCCCTGGAATGCGTGCCTGATCTCGTAGCCGATCTCGGGCTCGGTGATGCCGGTGCGGCCTGCGAACAGGCCGCAGTTGCCCAGGAGCCGGCTGGTGGACCGCTCGCGCACTGCGTACCAGAGCAGGCCGGTGTTCCGCTCAAGTTCGACGCGACGCTGGATCCACGACCGAGTCTGGTCGATGGAGGTGAACGGTCCGTCACCGATGAGGTGAGTCAGCGGGTCCGCGAACACCTCGTGCAGTTCGTCGGCGTCGCCGCTGCGGAATGGACGTAGGTCCAGTCGGCTGGTCGTGATCAACGGTCGCATGGCGCTCCTTCGATCTCAGCGGGCCGATCGACGCCGCGGGTCGGTCGGCGGCTGTGGCTTGTCGCTGCGGTCTTGTCTCCTCCGACGCCGTCTTATCTCGGCTCGGTGCCCGGCCGGCCCGGATCCGGCAGGCGACCGCTGGCCGTGCTCCCTGGGGTCGGCGGCCGACCCTGATGTGAGCCCGACGGCGTAGTCGCGCCCCGGCGTGCCGTCACCTTATGCGGCTACGGCTGCGCGTCGGCAGGTCGCGGTTGCTCGACGGCGGGGGTGGAAGCCGGGACCTGCCCAGCTGCCTCCGGTCACGGCGCGGAACCCCCGCGCCCCGTTCACAGCACGGGTCACCTCTGGAACATGGGTCAAGATCGCTGCCCGACCCCCGGATGTCGAGATCGGTTGTCGGCTCTGTTCGACACCGCGTCCGAGGGCTGCACTGGCAGGGAGGCAGATGCCCCCCGTTGCGACCCCACCGCATCAGAGTCGGCAGGTGCCTGGGTTCAGTGTCGAACCGCTCGGCGATTGGCGCCGAGGCGGTCTGCACCGCGACGGCAGGCGGGATGGACGCACCGGAGACCAACAGCGGCTGCGTCGTTGAGGCCGGTAGTGGACAACGCAGATCGATTGGACCCGCGTGGCCGCGATGGCGACCCGACGCCATCTCGGCCACTCAAGGAGCGGACGGATGAGAAGGAGCGACCTCCTCACACGTCCGTTCGCGTCACCGACCCGTCAGCTCTGTCGAAGGAGGCACGGCACCATGAACGACACGATCCCCGGTAGCCCGAGCACCGAGGCGGCCTACAGTGGCCCGGTCGATCTGACCCGCCCGCACTTCGTGGGCGTGGGCGAGCCGGTCCTGTCCGGCCTGGCCCGGCTGCTGGCCGAGCTGGGCCACCAGGTCAGCGGCAGCGACATACGCGAAACGGCCACTTTCAAGGGGCTGCGCACGGTCGGTGTTCGCGTGCGCCTGGGCGACGACGTGGCACATGTCGAGGGCGCAAGCTGCGTGGTCTGCCCGGCGAGCGCGCAGAACGTGCTGGAGGTTCGGGCGGCGCGTGCCGCTGGCATCCCGGTGGTGCACCCGGCGCAGGTCCTCGACTGGCTGGCCGTCGGGCGGCAGCTGGTGGCGGTGGCCGGGTCGCACGGTAAGTCCACCACCTCCGGCATGCTGGCTCACATCCTGCGGGCCTGCGGACAGGACCCGACCTACCTGATCGGCGCCGACCTGACCGGGCCGGGCTCCGGTGCCCAGCTCGGCCGGTCGAGGCTGCTGGTCGCCGAGGCCGACGAGTCGGACCGCTCGTTCCACTACCTCACCCCGTCGATCGCGGTCATCACCAACGTGACCGACGCGCACCCGGAGAACTTCACCAGCCACGCCGACCTGCTGCGCGCCTACGTCACGTTCGGGTGCCGGACCACAGTGAACGGCTTCCTGGTCGTTAACTCCGACTGCGTGGGCGCCACGGTGGCCGCCCAGGTCATCGCCGACGAGCGACCCGACCTGACGGTGCTGCGCTATGGGCGGGACCGGACGGCGGATGTCCGGCTCCTGGATGTGCACGCCGAGGGCTGGAGCGCGTCGGCCACGGTGCGGATGCCGGATGACACACAGGTCCGGCTGACTCTGCCGACCCCGGCGGCGCATCACCTGGGTAACGCGGCGGCGGCCATAGCGTGCGCGGTGGCCCTCGGGCTCGACCCCACCGAGGTGGGCGGGGCGTTGTGCACGTTCGCCGGGGTGCGCCGCCGGTTCGAACATGTCGACACCCGGGCCGGGGTGACGGTGGTCGACTCCTACGCCGCCCATCCGCACGAGATCGCCGCCGACCTGGAAGCCGCGCGCACCCTGGCCCGGGGGCGGGTGTTCGTGGTGTTCCAGCCGTCCGGACATGCCCGCGTCCTGGCCTTCGGGGAGCGGATCGGGAGGGTCCTAGCGGACCACGCCGACCACGTCCTGCTGCTCGATGTGCAGGGCACCGTGCCGGAGGGCCGGCCGGCAGCGGACCTTACCGCCATCATGGCCCAGCTGCGCGACGGTGCCTACTGCCTGCCCATCGGGCCCGACCACGCGGCCCGGGTGATCGCGCGGATGGCCGGACGTGGCGACCTGGTGCTGACGATGGGCACCGGAGACGTGACCAGCTACGGTGCGGCGATATTGGACAAACTGAGCTGCCGATCCGAGGTGACCCTGTCGGCCTGATCTCCTTCCGTCAAGGGGTGACGCTGCCGGGTCACTCGACCGTCTGCTGGCCCGGGTGAGCAGTTCTGCGGTGTTGGTCGCCTTGACCTGGGTCCAGTCGCCCAGGGCCGCACGCAGCAACTCCACGCCTCGGACACGTCCGCCGTGCGGCCCACAGCCATGCCGCCCGCCAGGTGTACTGGTCGGCGTTCGTCCGCCGATCGCCACCAGCCGCCCGGCTCTGGGTCCCAGCGGGCGGCTGCCCGATCTGCCGGCGCACCTGCGGGGAGCGTGCTCACCCAACTCGGCCATCTCGCCGAGCACTGCGACCGACCGCCGGCTGTCGCTGGCCTTCGCGTGCAGTGCCCGCATAGCGGCGCGCATCGCACCCAGCACAGCGTTGCGGGCGCCGTTGACAGCGGCCCTCCGGCCGGCCGGGGCGGGTGGCAACGGTGTCCTGCCCGGAGACGCTGCCCGGCCGCCGCCTCGATCGGGTGTCCCAGCTTCACAGAGCGGCGGACGCCTGACGCGGCTCGTACGGCGCAGTCCTCCTCAGGGCCATGAAGGGCTGCAGAGCCTCGCGCCCGGCTCGAAGGGCTGCCGGTGCCGTTACAGGTCGATGGTGGCGGTGACGAGGTGGTGGTCGGATGGGTACGGCGGCCCGTCGGGGAGGTGGACCTGGTAGCTGCTGGGGATGACGTGGGGGCGCATGGCGTTGTTGACCAGCAGGTAGTCGATGAGGTCAGGGCCGCCTTCACCGGGCTTGTCGATGATGGTGGGCGCGATGACGAAGTCGGGATTGGCGAGCCAGGCGAGTTCGGCGACGGTGTGGTAGCCGGCGCCGTCGAGCCGGCGGTTCCTGATCGGGTCCCATCGGCCGATGAGGTGGTCGAGGGCGTCGGTGTCGGCTTCCCAGTGCCCTTCGGGGGTGCCGTCGTCGATCCGTTTGCCTTTGTGTGTGCGGATGTGGTGGTTCGCGGTGTGCCAGTCTCGTTGGGGGAAATGCGGGCCGCTGGCGGTGGAGTTGAGGTCGCCGCCGCCGATGAACGGGAGCGGGTCGTTGCCGTAGCGGTCGAGCAGTTTCGCCTCTTCCAGGCGGGCGGAGCCGCTGCGGGAGTTGAAGTGGGCGACCCAGGCGCCGAACTCGGCACCGGTGGTGTTGACCTGAAACCGGCCGACGTTGCGTTTGTCGGGAAAGACGTCGGGGTCGTGCGGGTCGTCGCCGGGCCAGGCCAGGTGGGTGACGATGTCGGCGTTGTAGAAGATGGCCGGTGGGATGGGTCCGTGCTGGCTGGTGCCGAGGAGCCCGGCGTAGGGGGCGTGAAGGACGTCGGTGAGGGCCTTCTCCGCCAGGCGCAAACCTTCGTGCTGGTTACGCCGGTAGTGCTTGGCTTCGCAGAAGAGGATGATCGCGGGCGGAACGTCGAGGGCGGCGAACGTCTGTTGCAAGGGCCGCATGTTGAAGGTGCCGTCGCGGTAGCCGCCCGCCTCGTAGTTGTAGGTCGCGATCAGCAGGCGCGTCATCAGCGGGTCCCTTCGGATGTGGTGGATGGCGAGTGCTGGTGCCGGTGTCCCGCCGGAAGGAGCGAGACGTCGGGCTGCAGGCGTGGAGCCGGCCCGCCTGGACGGCGCGGTGCGGGACGGGGTTCGGTGGGTTCGTTGTCGTCGCTTGTGCGGCCGCTTCGGCTTGCGGTGACCTGGTGCATGCCGGTCCAGCCGCTGGCGATCTCCCATTGCATCCCGATCGCGTCGAGTGCGGCGACCCGGTCCTGGGGGAGTTTGCCGTCACGTCGCGCGATGCGCTGGGCATGGATCCACCGGGATAGGTCGATGTCGTCTTCGCGGTGGCCTCTGCGTGGGTGCAGGTGTCCTTCGCGGTGGGAGAACGTGGTGGCGGTGACGAGGTTGCGGTGCCAGGCGGCGTCGCGGATTGACCATTGCATGCCGAGTGCTTCGAGGCTGCGTAGGCGGTCGTCGTTGAGGCGTCCGAGTCGGTGATCGGTGCGTCGGGCGGCGAGCCAGTCGTAGAGGTTGACGCCGTTGACGGTCGCGCCATAGGGGACCTGGATGTGGCCGTGGGTGGCGTGGAAGTGCTGCAGGGCCGTGAAGCCGTCGTGGTAGGAGGGGCGTTTGACGGTCCAGTCGATCCCGAGGGCGGTGAGGGCAGCGACCCGGTCGTCGGGAAGGGTGTTCTTGCGGTGGTAGCCGCGTTGTTGTCCTATCCAGAGGGCGAGGTCGAGTCCGTCGATGACATGGCCGGTGGGCACGTCCAGGTGGCCGTGTTCGGCGCGGAACGCGGTGGCGGCGGCGATGCCCCGCTCCCAGGCCCGCGTCATGGGTGTCCAGTCGAAGCCGATGTCGTTCAGGTGCTGGACCCGGTCCTGTGGAAGCCGGCGTACCTCGTACTCGGCACGCTGCCGCGCAATCCAGCGTTCCAATCGCACCCCGTGGCGTACGTGGCCGACGGGCACCCGCAGGTGTCCGTGGTCGGCGTGGAACGCGCGGAGGGCGGCGTACCCGACAAGCCACTCCGAGGTGGTCTCCTCCAGCACCCGCACGGTGAGGGTCCGCAGCAGGTCTTCGGAGGCGTAGCCGTCGGGAAGGCGGACGAGCAGCTGCGGCGGCAGCGCCGCGGCCCCCGTGGACGCCTTCGTGCGCTGGGTGTCGAGCTCGGCGGCCAAGCCGTTGTCGTGGGCGCGCAGCGCGCGCAGCACCTGCAACAGGGTGGTCCATTCGGCCAGGTCCGCGGCGAGGTCGCGGGCGGTCTCGACCGGATCGTCAGGCAGCAGGACCGGGAGCAGGATCGTGGCGATGCCGGACCCGGCGGGGTTGCGGCGCAGTGCCCGGCCGACGGCCTGGATGACGTCGGACTCGGACTCCTTCGGGGCGGTGAAGACGACGGCGTCGACGGCGGGCACGTCGACGCCCTCGCCCAGGCACCGTGAGTTGGAGATCACCGTCCAGCCGTCCTCGGGCGGGTCGGCGAGGTTGGCCAGATGGATCTGCCGCTGCGTCATCGTCTGGGTGCCGTCGACATGCCCGACCGTCAGGCGGCCCTTGGGACGGTCCTGCTCAGGCAGGGCAGCCAAGGCTGCCGGCAGAGTACGGGAGAACTCCTGGGACTGGGCCACCCGTGGGGTGAACACCAGCACCCGGCGAAGACCGAACTCGGCGGCAGCGCGGGCGAGCGCGGTCTGCACCACCGCGGTGCGCAGCGGCGCCGCGCCCGCACGCACGACGGCGTGGGGGTCGAGGCGACGCAGGGTCGACAGCGCTTCCTCGGAGGTCACCCCGATCACCACGATGCGGTAGTCCTCGAGCCAGCCATCGGTGATCGCGCTCGCGAACGGGTAGCTGTAGTGGACCGGGCCGAACACGTCCGCGTCGTCCATCGACAACACATCCTCACCGCCACGGCCCGCGCGGCGTCGTGCGCTGAGGACCCGTGGTGTGGCGGTCATGTACAGCCGCCGGGTGGCCGGCAGGTGCTCGTCACGGTGCACCAGGGCAACGTGTTTGCCGGGCCATCCGGCGGTGTGGTGCGCCTCGTCGATCACCAACAGACTCGCGGCGGTGTCCGTGGCGTGCAGCCCCGCGCCCACCAGAGCCGCGGAAGCATGAGTTACCAGGATCAGCCGCAAACGGCTGGTAGGAGTTCGCCGGACCCAGTCCGCGATCTCGCCCGGCCGCGTGGTGACCGGACACTGAAGGTCGGTCGTGCGCACCGCCGTGTCGGCGACGGTGTCATCGCTGCACACCGCGAGTACCTGCACCGCCATGCCGGCAGCGGCCCACACCGCCAGGGTCTGCGCGAGCAGGGGCAGCGACGGGCAGGCCACCACCACCAGCCCGGTCGGGCAGAGCCGGACGGCGGCGTGCACCGCGACAAGGGACTTGCCGCTACCGCAGGCCGCCCGGAACTGGCCGCGACCACCATCGGCCTGGCCCTCCACGATCGCCTCGACGGCCTCCTGCTGGTAGTCCCGCAGAGGCGGCAGCTTCTCGACCGCTGGTGAGTCCTTCACCTCAGGGCTCTCCTACAGCGCGTTCCGGCTGATGGCGTGCGGGGACCGTGCCGCCCCGGCGCGGCCGGGTCGACGCCCTGATCCGGGTGCGGGGAGCCGCCAGGGGGTCGAGGATCCGCATGGGCGCTCTCACCGCTCACTGCCGCGAGGCGTTGCCCTGCGCCTGGCCGGAGGGTGGGGTGCTGGCAGCCGGCCGCCGGTGTGTGGGTGTCCGGGGTGCGGCGGCTGTCGACGTAGAGCCGGTAGCTGGCGGCATCGGCGACGATCACGTCTGTGGTGTCGGGTCCCAGGCGCGGGTCCTGGGGTGGGATGGGGCCGGTGATGGTGCTGTGGGCGGCGAGGAGGACGCCGCTGTGCTCGTCAATGGTGAGGATGTCGCGCCTTGGCACGCCGGAGCGGTCGGTGTACGGGAGGATGACGTCCATGCCGGGGCGCTGGACGCGGTCGGTGACGCCGGTCTGCGCGAGTAGGCCGGGTTGCGCCGCGAGGAGCCGCAGGACCGCGGCCCGGACTGGGCGGGTGGGCGCGTGGCGTTCGTAGAGCATCGCGATGCCGCCGACGATGTCCTGGGGACGGGTCTCGCCGGGACCGGCCGCGATGAGCAGGTAGGTGCGTAGGGCAGCGGGTTGTCTCGGTGGTGGCTGGTCGAACCGGTCCCCGGTCTGGCCTGTCCAGCTGCTGTCTCCGCCGTCGGGGATGCAGCTTCCGCTGTCGACGTGCACGCTGATCTGCCGGCCGTCGGCGGCGTCATCGGTGCGCCACAGCTGGTCGGCGCGGACCCGTTCGGGCCACCCGGTGGGGCCGGGTGGCCCGATGACGTCGCGGTACCAGGTGCGGCGTTCGACGTACTGGTAGTCGCCGCTGGTGGTGTCGGCGGGCGCGTCGCCGAGGGTGTCGGCCAGGCGGGTCAGGACCGGTCCGGCCGGGACCGGTGGTGTGCTGTTCGGGGACGTCGTCGGAGACGGCGGATCGGGGTTCACGCCGTCGGAGGGGCCGGCACAGGCGGTAAGGAGAAGTGACGCCGTGAGCAGCAACGCGCCGGTACGGGTGCGGGTCACCGCGTGGCCTGCGCCGTGTCGATCGTGGGGTCCTCGGAGCGGTCGACGATGAGGGTGTACAAGCGCAGGCGTGGTGCGTCCTTGTCCATGCCGGGTGGCGGGCCGAGGTCGGTGCTCTCGTGGGCGAGGACCCCGCCGGCCCGGTCGATGATCAGGGTGTCGCGGGCCTGCTGGTGCTCGACGGCGACGGCGATACCGGCCCGGCCGGCCCGGTCCGCGACCGTGCCATGGCAGATAACGGCCTCGGCGGTGGCGAGGAGCCGGAGCAGGGCGATCCGGGTAGCTGCGGCGGGGTGTTGGGTGAGATGCACGTCCGCGACCGCGCGGATGATCCACTGCGGGCCCATCTCGGGCGGCTGCACCGTGGCGAGGTGGGTGGCGAGGGCGCGCGGGTCGGTGGGGGCCGGCTCGGGTAGCGGTGCGGGTATTCCCCCAGCGGGATGGTCAGTGACGGTGTGGCCAGCGGAGCCGGGTGTGGTGCTGACAGTGCGACCAGATCCGTCGGCGGCCCGCCACTGCCAGGTCTCGGTGGTGACGATCGTGCGGCTGCTGGTCCCAGACGGGATCATGGTGTCCTGCGCGGCCCAGGTCCGAGTGTGTGTGCGGGCGTATGTGGTGGGGCTCGCCGGGGTGGCGTTGACCGCGTTGCTCGCGTCGGCTGCCGTGGCGAGCGTGTCGGCCAACTGCGCGACGCACGGTGCGGTGATGACGGCTGCGGCCGGCGTGCTGTCGGGGACGTTGTTGAGGCCTGCGGGGATCGCCGTCGGCTCTACGCCTGGGCGGTCGCCTCCGGTGGGGACCGGGTACGCGATAACTGCCGTCAGGGCGATGGTGACGGCGACCAGGGCGACCAGCAGTGGCGGACGCCACGGGTTGCCCCTGCGCCGGTGAAGGCTCTGCGCGTCGAGTGGAGTCATGGCTGTTGCCTCATCGTCGGTTGTCTGGACGTGACGGAGGAGCGATCGAACACTGCGGGGCTGGCCGGATCAGCTAGCCGCGGCTGCGCTCCGGCGGTGCCGGAGAGAGAAGCTGCAGGAGGTCGCGGATGGCGTGGGTGACGGTGGGATACGAGGGCACGGTTGGTGGTCGCGGCGCGGTGGCGGCCGGCTGGCGGGTGATCCAAATCGGGACCATGCCGGCGGCGATGGCGCCTTGGACGTCGGCGTGCCAGCTGTCGCCGATGTGGAGACACCGTGCGGGGTCGACGTTCAGCGCTCGGCTGCACGCGTGGAAGAGTCCGGGGTCGGGCTTCGCGAGGCCGATGTCCGGACCGCAGATGATGGCCGTGACGAACTCGGTGAGAGCCGCCTTGTCCAGCTTCCGCTGGACCGAGGCACGGTGCCCGTTACTGCAGACCGCTACCGGCGCCAGGCCGGTCAGCTCTCGCAGGAGACCGCGTAGTTCCGGGTCCGGGGCGATCATGGCGAGTTGGGCGGCGATGCAGGTGCGCACCAGCCGGTCCAGGTCGCTGGTGTCCAGTGTGACGTCGACGCTCCGGAGAGCCGTCCGCCAGACGCGTCGACGAAGGTCTTGCAGGCCGCCGGTGCCCGCTGCGGCGGGATGCCGCCAGTGGGTGGCGAATGCCGTGTGGTAGGCGTCGATCAGTGCGCCTGGGTCGACGCGGTAGGTGAGGGTGGCCGCGAGCTGGGCTCCCGCCCGCACGCCGTGAGCCAGGCTGCTGCTGGTGTCGATGAGTGTGTCGTCCAGGTCGAAGCTGATGGCCGCGAGTGGTCGTGGCGGCGGCGTGCCGAGTCGCGTGTGCAGGTATGTCGCCAGGACCGGCAGCGTGTCGGTGGGCTGGTCGCTGACGAGGGTGCAGGAGGTGGTCAGCATGCGATGGACCCCGTTGCGCTCGTTTCTGCCCGCGGCGTGGGCTTGGCCTCGCCACGTTTTCGCCTCCGCTGGGGGACGGAGGAGTGGAACCGGGTTGACCAGGGTTGTTTGGTGGTGCCGAGGGCGTGTTCGGCCAGTCGGAGGAGTTGGATGTCCGAGGTGCCGGCGGGGGCGAAGATGTGCAGGGCGTCGCGGAAGTAGCGTTCGATGGGCGACTGGGCGGGGTGGAGGCCGTGTGCGGCGTGGATCTCCATCGCGGTGCGGGCGGAGTCGATCGCGTGTTCGGCGTTGATCAGTTTGGCGTTGACGAGTTCCGCGTCGCAGGGTTGCCCGCTGTCGAGTAGGTGTACGGCGTGGTAGGCAGCCAGGCGGGCGACCATCAGCCGGGACTGCATGGCGCCGATGCGCTGTTTCACCGTGGGTAGGTCGGCCAGGGGTTGGCCGTAGCGGCGTTGGCTGGTCGCGTAGGCGACGGTGGTGTCGAGGACGGCCTGGTGGATGCCGAGGGCGACGGCGGCGAGGTTGGGTCTGCCGTACAGGACGCTGGAGGAGTACGCCACATCGAGGCCGTCGCCTTCGGCGCCGAGCCGGTTCGCCGCCGGGACACGACAGTTGTCGAAGACGATCTCGCCAAAGCTGAAGCCGTGCAGTCCCATGCTGGGCTGGTGCGGGGTGAGACGCACACCGGGCCGGTCGGCTTCGACGAGAAAGGCGGACAGTCCGCGGGTGCCAGGGCCGGTGCGGGCCACGACGCCGTGCAGATCGCCGATGTGGCTGTTGCCGACGAAGGTCTTCGTGCCGGTGATGACGTAGTCGTCGCCGTCGGGTACGGCGGTGGTGGTCATGCCGAGGACGTGGCTGCCGGATCCGGGTTCGGTGACGGCGATGGTGGGCAGGCAGTCACCGGCCGCGATGGCGGGCAGCCAGGTCTGTTTCTGCTTGTCGCTGCCGAAATGGATGATCTTCGCGGTGCCGAGGTGGGACGCCTGGAGCATGGCGCCCATGGCGGCCGAGACCCGGGACAGTTCCTCGATGATGATCGTCTTGGCGAGGTGACCGAGTCCGAGGCCTCCGTAGGTGGGGTCGATCGTGGCGCCGAGCCATCCTTGGCGGGCGATCTGCCGGGACAGGTCCTGCGCCACGCTGCGGTCCGCCTCCAGCTCCGTAATGCGGGGTCGGACCTCGGCCTCGGCGAACGCCCGGACTGTGTCCCGCAGCCGGGTGTGGCGGGGGGTGAGGTGGTAGCCGTCGACCATCTGCCGCTCTCCTCGTGAGTCGCCAACGGTGTCCGTCGGTGGCGGTGGGTAACGCCACGGGCAGGGCCGTGGCGGGGTCACCAGCAGTTCCTGGAATGTGAGCTGCCGGCCCGGGCAGCGAGGCGACGAAGGATGTCTCGTGTGCGGGGGGACGATCAGGGCTGTCGGGCCGTGAGCCCGGTTACCGGGGGTGGTGTTCTCGCTGGCTGATCCGTGCGGACAGCTCGGCCGCCCAGGTCTTGATGGTGGCGAGTCCTTGCTGTCCCCAGGTGCGGGATTCGGTGCCGACCACGCAGATCGTCCCGAGGGTGGTGCCGGTGTGGTCGATGAGCGGGGCGCCCATGTAGGTGCGGATGCCGAGCTGGTCGACGACCGGGTTGCCGGCGAACCGCGGGTAGGCGCAGACGTCGTCGAGGACCAGCGCGCGGCGCCGGTGCACGACGTGCGGGCAGAATCCCTGGTCTCGTGACATCCGGCGACCGGGTTCGAGGGGTGTGGCCGCTGCCGACACGCCGGGCTGCGTGGTCCGGCCGGTGTAGAGGCCGGCGAAGAACTGGCCGTTCTCGTCGAGGAAGTTCACCATCGCCCACGGCATGTCCGTGACGTCGGCGAGGTTGCGGGCGAAGTCGTCGAACTCCCGCTCCGGTCTGCCGAGGCCGAGCGCCCGCAGCCGGTGGAGCCGCTGGGGCGCCTCCAGGTCGGGCGGAGTCAGGGGTGGGGGTTCGAAGTTGTCGCTGGTCATGCGCGATCACCTACCTCGGTCGGTGCGGAGCTGGCGTGTGTGGGAGTGGGAGCGGCGAGCAGGTGCCGCACGAGCGTCACCAGGACGGTGGTCGCGGACCGCCGGTCGCGGGCGTCGCATGTCACGATCGGGACCGCGGGCGGCAGGCCCAGGGCTTCGCGCACGTCCTGCGGGTGGTGCCGGTAGGCGCCGTCGAACTCGTTGACGGCGATCAGGAACCGCATGCCGCGGGACTCGAAGAAGTCCACGGCGGCGAAGCAGTCGGGCAGGCGGCGGGTGTCGACCAGCACCACCGCGCCGAGGGCGCCGTGGCTCAGTTCGTCCCACAGGAACCAGAACCGGTCCTGCCCAGGTGTACCGAACAGGTACAGCACGCTGTCGCAGTCGATGGTGATGCGGCCGAAGTCCAGGGCCACCGTGGTGGTCGTCTTCGCCTCTATCCCGGTGAGGTCGTCGGTGTCGACGCTGGCGGTGGTGAGCAGTTCCTCGGTGCGCAGCGGCGGGATCTCGCTCGTGGCCGTGATGAAGGTGGTCTTCCCGACCCCGAACCCGCCGGCGACCAGCACCTTGAGCGCGTTCGGCGCCCAGTCAGAGCCGCTGTTGGAGGCCGACAAGGAGCTTCTCCAGGATCGATCGGTCGGTGGGGTCGGCGGCCGGGCTGGGTGGGCGGGTCAGGACCGCGCCGACTGCGACCAGGTCCGACAGCACCACCTTCGTGACCGCGGCCGGCAGCCTCATCCGGGCGGCCACCTCGGCGACCGTGGTCGCCGCCCCGCACAGGCTCAGCGCCACGTCGTGGTCCGGCTCCAGCCGCCCTCGGGGACGCACGCCCGTGGCGACCACCCACGACAACAGGTCCATCGCCGTGGTGGGGCGGGTCCGTCCCGCACTGACCGTGTAGGGGCGCACCAGACGCCCGGCCGCCTCGTCGAGCCACGTCTCTCGATGCGCGCTGCGGGAGGTCATGACAGGACGGGCGACGGGGCGCCGCTTCGGGCGGGTGTCGCCAGATACGGTCGGACGCTCTTGACCATCTGCGACATCTCGTAGCCGAGCACGCCGACGTCGGCCTGGCGGCCCGCCAGCACCGCCAGCACCCCGCCTTCGCCCGCCGCGGTGACGAACAGCAGCGTCTCGTCGAGCTCGGCCACCACCTGCCGCACACCGCAGCCGCCGTTGAACATCTGTCCGGCGCTGCGGGTCAGGGAGAACAGTCCGGAGGCGATCGCCGCCAGGTAGTCCGCGTCGTCGTCGGCCAGTCCGTGGGCGGCGCGAGGCAGCCCGTCGGAGGACAGCAGCAGCGCGCTGCGGGTGTGCGGCACCCGCTCGACCAACCCGGACAGCAGCCACGCCAGTTCCTGGCCAGACGTACCGGTCATCGCAGACAACTCCTTCTCACATTTTCGGTCAGTGGCGTGGGACAGCACGCGCGGCGGGCGGCTCGCCGCTGCCGGAACTGGCCCCGCGCAGGAAGTCGGCCATCAGCGTCGGGTCGTGATCACCAGCCGGCTGGTTCACCGATCCCGGTCCGCCCCGCGCTAACGGGGCCGCCAGATGCGCCTGCCGCGTCCGGCGCGGCAGCAGCGGGCCCGCAGCGCCGGCTTCCCTGGGGGCCTGCCTGGACGCGGCAGCGTCACGGAGCGCGGGCGTCATCGCGGGTGACGCGACCCGTGTCAGCGTTGGCGGCGGCGCAGGTGGGTGGTGACGAGCGCCGACGGGCGAGGGCGAAGCGCCTGCCACCGGCGAGGACGCGGTCGCCGTCCCTGTCGGCTCGCCGCGCGTTGGCATTCGGCCGGCCTCCATGGCCGGCGGTTGCCCGGGGGGTTGGTCCCCGAGCAGGGGCGTCGGCAGGATCACCACCGCCTGCAGGCCGCCGTAGACGTTGCTCTGCAGCTTGACGGTGATGCCGTGCCGGCGGGCCAACGCCGAGACCACCCACGCCCCGATACGGCCGTCGCGCAGCAGGTCACCGACGTCCACCCGGCCCGGGTCCGCCAACAGCGCGTTCACCCGGTCCTGCTCCGGATGCGGCATCCCCAGACCGCGGTCGTCCACCTCAACCGCCACGCCGAGTGCCACCCGCCGGGCACGCACCGTCACCTCAGTGTGGGGAGGTGCGAACGCGGTCGCGTTCTCGACCAACTCGGCGAGCAGGTGCACCACGTCGGCGCCCGCGTGGCCGCGTACCGTTCCCTCGACCGGCGGCACGACCCGCACCCGCGCGTACTGCTCCACCTCGGCGATCGCCGAGCGGAGTACCTCGACCAGCGGAAGGGGGCGGCTCCACTGCCGCCGCGGCACCGCCCCGCCGACCACGGCGAGGTTCTCCGCGTAACGGCGGATGCGGGTCGCGAGGTGGTCGACCTGGAACAAACCCTTGAGCAGGTCGGGGTCCTCGACCTGCGCCTCCAGGGCATCCAGCAGTTGGATCTCCCGGTGCACCAGCCCTTGAAGCCGACGTGCGAGGCCGACGAACACCTCCACCTGCTGCCCCACCACGGGCTGGCCAGCGGCAGGTGAGGCGCCCACCAGGGTGCGGACGTGCGCTCGGGCGAGTCGATGCACGCACACGGCCGCGCCGGCGGTGATCGCTATGCTGGCCGCCGCCGCACACACCAGGGCCAGGCCGGCCGCCGTCGGAACAGGTCCCGGTGACTGCGCAAGCGCCCAGGTCGCCGCGCCCAGGGCGATCGCCGCCAGCCCAGCGGCCAGTGCCACACACACCCACACCAGGCGAGCGGGCAGGCCAGCCCCAGACGGACCTCCGTCCGACGCGTCGAGTCGCACCCTGCCTCCCTGAGTTGACGTCGTTGGCGGCTCCGCCGACGGTGGGGACCCGGGCGTGCTCTGGCAGTAGCTGGCCAGCGCCGGACCTCATGAGTCCTAGCGTCGCGGTGATCAATACCGCCGGAGTTCAGTCTTGGTCGATGATTGGGCGTCGAACATTGTCGACGCGAGGAATTGGCGCGGATTCCGGCGGTCGCGGCTGACCTGGTCGGTGTCGGTTATCGGCGTCGAGGGTGTTCGACACGAGTAGATGCCGGCCTACTGGACGAGGGAGTCCGCGAGGTAGGCGAGGCGGTTTCGGCGCCTCCTGCGAGCGGGTCGGCGCTGGGAGGGTTCATGAGTAAACGTCTGGTCGTCGAGACCCACGCCAGTTCCTGCTACTTCCGCACATCGGTCGACGACGGTGAGCGCAAGGCGCTGGTGCAGATCACCGAGCGGTGCAACCTGCACTGCGCCCACTGCTTCGTGTCCTCCACCGAAACCGGCACGGACATCGCGCTCCACGACATGGTCGAGGTGGTGCTGCCCCGGCTGCGGCGGGCCCGGGTGACCCGGTTGACGTTGACCGGCGGCGAACCGTTCGTGCACCCGCACCTACTGGAGATCTGCGCCGCGGCGGCGCGGATGGACCTACCCGTCAAGATCTGCACGAACGCCACCCAGACCAGCGACGAGCAGATCAGCGCCCTCGCCGAGCTGGGCAACGTGCGGGTCAACGTCAGCTTCGACGGATTCCGGCCCGCTTCGCACGGCCGGTTCCGGGGCAACCGTGACTCCTTCGCCGTCACCCGGGACACCACGCGACGGTTCGCCGACGCGGGCCTGCTGCACGGGATCCTGTCGACGCCGAACGTGTTCACCCGCCCGCAGGAGTTCGCCGAGCTGTGCGCGTTCGCCGCCGACCTGGGCGCGGCGTACGTGCTGATGAACCCGCTGTCGAGCTTCGGCCGGGGGGTGAAGTCCCACGGGCGGCTCGCCGCCCCGGAGCAGACGATGCGGGCCATCGCCGCCGCCACCGCGCCCCTGGCCGACCGGGTGGAGCTGGTGCCGATCCGGTTCCCCAACGACACCCGGCCGTTGTCCGGCTGCGACGCCGGCACCCTGATCTACGTGTTCGCCGACGGCGACACCGCCGTCTGCCCCTACCTGGTCTTCGCCGCCCGCACACCCCAGTCACAGCACGCCGACCGCGAGTTCCTGGTCGGCAACGTCCTCGACGGGGAGATCGCCGACGTCCTCGACCTGTACCGCTTCCACGACCGCTACCAGGTCGGGACCAACACGACCTGCGGGGCGTGCGCGGTCAACGCCTCCTGCGGCAAGGGCTGCCCCGCCGCGGTGATCGCCGCCGGCCAGCGCATCGGCGCCCCGGACACCGAGCAGTGCCCGCCCGAGGCGATCCGGCTCCCGCTGATCCCGATCTCACCCACCGGAGCCTGACCTGCCATGTTGATCGTTGTCGAGGGACCCAACGGCGTCGGCAAGACCACCATCGCGGGACTGCTGGCCCAGCGGCTCCGCCACCGTGCAGGTCAACCCGTGCACCTGACGACCGAGCCCACACGCACCCGCCTGGGGGATCTGCTGCGCGAGGCCGAGGCCGTCATCCACGGACGGGCCCTCGCGCTCGCGATCGCCGCCGACCGCACCATGCACGTCGAGGACGAGATCATCCCCGCCCTCGACGCCGGCGGCATCGTCGTCACCGACCGGTACGTCCAGTCATCGCTGGTGCTGCAGCGCGTCGACGCGGTCGACCTCCGCGAGATCTGGAGCTACAACCGGTACGTCCTGCAACCCGCCATCTCCCTCTACCTGGTCGACGACCCGCAGGTCATCGCAGGCCGGCTCGCCGCGCGTCGGCGGCTGACCCGGCTGGAGGCCACCGGCACCCCGCAACGCGAGTTGCAGCTCTACCAGGAGGCGTTCGACTTCCTCGATCGCCAGTCATGGCACCAGGCGATGATCGACTGCCGCGGCCGTACCCCCGAGCAGGTTGTCTGCGCCATCCTCGACACGCTGGCCCCGTTGCTCGCCCGCACTCCTGCGGCGTGAAGACTCGACGCCGTGTTATCGATCCTGACCCTGAACGTTCAGGCCACATCCCTGCGGCGCGCCGACGCGTTGCTGCGGTGGCTCTCCGGCCGCCCTGAGCAGATCCTCCTGCTGACCGAGACCAGCGGTGGCGACGGCACCGCCCACCTGCTCGACTGCTTCCGCCGCGCCGGCTGTCAGGTGCACCACCCGCCCCTGCCCGGTGACCGCGGCACGGCCATGATCAGCCGTGTCCCCATCACCGTCCGCCCGGACATTACCGCCGGGCTGAGCATCCCGGGCCGGGCCGCCGCCGCCACCGTCCACACCGACCCACCGGTCACCGTCCTCGGCGTCTACGTGCCCTCCAGCGACCGCGCGAAGGCCAAGGTCGAACGCAAGCGGGCCTTCGTCGCCTCTCTCGTCACCGTGATCGGTGACCTGACGGCCAGCGAGCGGGCGCACCTGGTGCTCGGCGGGGACTACAACGTCATCCCCCGTGACCACCAGCCCACCTACCCCGGGGTGTGGCTGCCGTTCGAGTACGACCTGTTCGACGCACTGACCGCCGCCGAACTCACAGACGTACACGACCACCTCGCCCCTGGAGCACAGCAGTACAGCTGGTTCGGCCGGGCCGGCAACGGCTACCGCTTCGACTACCTGCACGTCGGCACGGCGCTGCGCGACCGGCTGTGCGGCGGCAGCTACCTGCAGGAGCCCCGCGAACAGCGCCTCACCGACCACGCGGCGGTCACCCTCGACCTGGACCTGCAGGTAGACGCGCTCGACGTAGGCCCCATGCCTTCGATGATCGAGCCGGCGACCCTGTTCTAAACCCCCGCCCGTGCCGCTCGGATCAGCGAGTCGTACGTGTCGGTGGTGCGTTCCAGGGGCACGTCCAGCGTGGCGGCGAACCGGTCGAGTTCGGCCTGGATCCGCTCACCCGCCTCGCTGTCGGTGACGATCTGCTCGATCTCCACGAACGCCCCGATGCCGTCCACCTCGTCGACGCACAGCGACATCAGCCCGAGCGTGGCCGTGCGGCGGGCCTTGCGGATGCGGACCGTCGGGTAGAAGCCCATCTGCCGGATCGCGGCGTCCATCTGCACCCGATCGGCCACCTCGGTTTCATGCTCGACACACGACAGCTCGTTGGCCACCGGCGTCTTGACCGTCAACAGATGCCGCCCCCGCTCGGTACGCAGCCGGGCGAACGGCACCCCGATCTTCGACTGGCCGTACTCCCAGCCGACCGGCGCGTACGCCTGATCATCCTGGTCGGCCGGCGCCGACAGGACGACGCCGCGTACGGCGAGAGCCGCCTCCAACGCGGCGAGATCACCGATCCGGTACTTGACCTCCACCTCGTACGCGGACGGCCCGGTCATACCTGTCGTCTGGAGCGTGTTCATGCCCGTCACGCCGTCGCACCCTACGGCTCGATCGCCCGGGGCAGCGTCTCGGCGCGCCCGCAACCGTGCACGAGGTGGTCAGCTTGCCGCTTTCGTCAGCACGTCACGTGCCTGTGGGTGGGTGCATCGCGCGTCGCGGAGCTGCCGGACCACGTTCTGCAGGTATGTGGATACTCGGGGTGAGTCGACTGTTGTGGCTACGTCCAGCGCGTGGTCGAGCGGCTCGCAGGCGGCGAGTGGGTCGCCTGCCCGGAGCCGGGCGTTGGCCAGGTCGCAGAGGGCGAGCAGGCGGTCCCTCGGGTATGCGTTCGTCGCGGTGTTCGCGCGTTGTGTCAGGTAGGACGTGGCGTGGTCGGGTTTGCGCAGGGCCAGCCATGCTCGGCCGGTCGCCCCGTCGACGGCCGTCGGGGTCAGCCATTCCGTCCACCAGGGCTGATCGTCGTGGCTGGCGTCCTGGAGTTGTTCGTGGGCGTGGGCGCTGGCTCGTTCGACTCCGTCGATGTCGCCTCGGCGTCCGGCGATGGTGATCTCCCGTTGTGCGATCACGGCGCGGACGCGGTTCGGCAGCGTGTCGGGGTTGCGGGTGGCGGCGGTCGCGATCAGGGTGGCCGCTTCGGTGTGGTGGCCCAGCCAGGATTCCTGGTAGGCGGTGGAGGCGAGCAGGTTCGCGGTGGCCTGGTGCAGCGCGGGGCCGGGGCTCGCTTCGCGGGCTACCCGGAGTCCGGTCAGGTAGACCCGTTGGGCGCGCGCGTGTTCGGCGGCGTCGAAGAGCATCCAGCCGTATGTCTCGGACATTTCGATGTAGAGGCGGTGGAGTTGTCGTCCTTCGGTATCGCCGTAGGAGCATCGGGTGACGATTTGGCTGAGCAGGCTCCACAGTCCGCCGGCCCACAGCAGTGCCGGTCTGCTGCCCTCGGTGTCGTCGAGTTCGCGGCTGCGTCGCACGGATGTCTCGATGTTGGCCAGCAGTGACTGGGACACGCGGTCGCCGTTGAGCGCTGGCTGGAGGCTTTCTCCTGCCGGCAGTAGGAGGTCCAGGGCGCACGCGGTGACTGCGGATCCGGTGAGCAGTACGAACTTGCGGCGCTTCATGTCGTCTCCCTGGCTGGCCAGCAACAGCTCCCGGGCGGTGACGGCGTAGGGGTCGTCGAGAGCGTGCGACCGCCGGGCCGGTCTGTCCCAGCCTAAGTCGGCGGGCGTGAGACGCAAGCCTCGATGCAGGTGAAGGACGGCAATGATGTCGGTCATGGTCGCAGTCGACGGTTGGCGACCCTGCACCCACTTGTAGGCGGTCTTGGCGTGCAGGGCCGCCGCCCCGCGCTGACGGCGTACCTCGTTGATTCTGGCGATGAGCTGTTCGGGGCTCCATCCGAGGGCAGTCATATGTGCCCGCAGCGGCGATTCGTGCGTCGCTGTCATGTCGCTTCCAAGTCCTTGTGGCTTTTTCGCGTGCCCGAAGGTAGCACTGCTTTCAGGCCTTGTCCGGCCTGTCCTGCATGGATCAGGTGTCGTACACCTCTTCGGTGTCTACGCCGGTTGCACCAGGCACCCTGCCTCGCCGTCTAGCCCCAGCGATAGTCGACGACCGATGCTGATATCGCAGCGAACGGTCGGCACCTCACCGGCTGATGGCGCTGCTGCTACCGGCCAAGGCCAGTAACCCAGCGGGCTTCAGAACCGTGGCGACGACTGCGGGCTGACGACCTGGAGCCGGGAACAAGGTGCGAGCGCGATGCGGACGCGCCACACGGCTGTCCATAACCGCCGCTATAAGCCGGCGGATCGAATTGTCTACCGGACGTCGCACAGTAATAGGACAGGGGAAATGATGATGCCGAGATCGGATGCGGCCGACATGCTCACCCTGCGCCGGGCCGCCGGCCACATCGGCGCGTACGTCGACGGGGTCGACCTCGCAGGCGCGTTGGACGAGCCGCTGATCGCGGCGCTGCGCGACGCTTTACTGGCTCACAAGGTGCTGTTCTTCCGCAACCAGGAGCTGGACCACGCCGCGCACATCGCGTTGGGTCAGAGGTTCGGGACGCTGACCGTGCGATCCCGGTCGCAGAGCAACGCCTCCCTCGACGTGTTCCCGCAGATCCTGACGATCTCTCCGCAGATCGACCGGGACCAGTACGGGGTCGACTACGAAGCCCACTACCGCCTCCGGTGGGCCTCCGGCGCAACCGGCTGGCACACCGACATGTCTCACGTGGTGAACCCCCCGGCGGCGTCGATCCTGCGGGCCGAAACGGTTCCGCCGTTCGGCGGCGACACCCAGTGGACCAACCTCGTGGCGGCCTACGACGGGCTGTCGGCCCCGTTGCGGACGTTGTGCGACGGGCTCAAGGCCGAGCACAGCTTCTTCGCCGGTTATCGGATGGTTCCCTCCGATCCGGTCGACCGCGCGATCCTCGACATGATCGGCCCCGACGCGCCGGTCGCGGTGCACCCGGTGGTCCGGGTGCACCCGGAGACCGGCGAGAAGGCGCTGTTCGTCAACCCGTCGCGCACCGCGCGGATCGTCGGGCTGTCCCCGGCCGAGAGCAGCGCGCTGCTGGGCCTGCTGTTCGACCAGGTGACGCGGCCGGAGTACACGGTGCGGTTCGGTTGGGAGCCGGGTTCCGTGGCGTTCTGGGACAACCGGTCCACCGCGCACCTGGCGGCCCCGGACATCGACCACCTCGACGGCGTCGAGCGGGTGCTGCACCGGGTGACGATCATCGGTGACGTGCCCGTCGGCCCCGATGGGTACACGTCACGGGCCCTCTCCGGGACACCGCTGGGCGCGGACCCCGCCGCGGGCGAGGTCCCTGTGGAAGGGCGCGTCCGGTGAGGGCCGCGCCGATGCCGAGCCAGCGCACGTCGCACGGCTTCGCCCGCGTCGAGCCTGGCTCCCTGACCAGCGCCGCCGACGCCGCGCACCTGTTCCCCCGGTTCCCGATGTACCGGCAGGGCCTGGAGTGGTTGGAGCGGTTCGTCACCCGCTCTCATCCCGACCTGGGCCGGCCCGGCGCGGTGTGTCCACGTCTGGCGCCCGCTCTGCGCACCGACACGGTGTGGTTGGTCGCGATCGCCCTCACCGGCGCGTCACCCGAGCACGCGGTCGAGGCCAGCAAGGTGCTGGGGCACCTGTTCGAGGACCTGGCCACGCCGGAGCAGCGGCAGTCGGCGGCGCTGCTGGGCTTCTTCCCCGACCTGCCGGCGCAGAACGCCGCCGCCTTCGTCGACGGCGGCCACCGGCTGGTACGGCCGTGGTTCGTCGAGCGCGGACTGATGCTCGGGGAGTTCCACCCCACGAGCAGCGTCGGCGGCGTCCACAACCGCGACCTGCCGGTGATGCGGTGCCCGGCGCCGATGTTCGCGGTCCGCGCGATCACTCCTCACGACCTGATGTTCCTCGACCAGCCCGATACCCCGCCCGTCGACCGGCTGGCCTACCTGGAGGCGTTCGACAGGCACGTCGGCGCACGCCTCAACCAGGCGGCCCGGGTGGGCCTGCACTCGCGGATCGACGAGGTCCGCGCCGCCCTGACCTCGGGAGGCCCGTCGTGACCGTCCGACACACCCCTGCGCTCGCGGCAACGACTCTGGCGAGGGCGTTGGAGGCGGCCTACCGCGACAACGGGCTCACGTCGGCGGTCGTCACCCCGGCCGGCACGTGGACCTACCGCGATCTGGCCGCTCGCGCTCACGGTGTCGCCGAGGCCGTGCGCACCGCGATGCCGGCCGCGGGACGGAGCCCGATCGTGGCCGTGGTGCTCGATCGGTCCCCTGACTTCGTGGCCACCGTCATGGGCGTGGCCGCCGCGGGTGCGGTGTATCTGCCGCTGGATCCTGGCGCCCCCGACACCTACCTGGGTCAGATCTTCGATGAGTCCAGGCCGTCGATGGTCGTGACGAGCAGCGAACGTGCTCACCGCCTGCGGGGGTTGACCCGCGCCCCGGTCGTGACCCCCCTCGACCTGACCTCCTCCGCGGGTGATGCCGCCGGCATCACCGGCTGTCCGCCTGAGAAGCGGGTGAGCACGGCCGAGGTGGCGCCGCGGAACCCGGCGTACGTGATCTACACCTCCGGGTCCACCGGCAGACCGAAGGGTGTGGTGGTGTCGGGTGAGGCGTTGCTGAACGCCACGGCGGCCCGGGTCGACCGGTACGGGCCGGCGGGGCGGGTGCCGCTACTGCACTCACCGGCGTTCGACCTCACCACCGGCGTGCTGTTCTGGACGATCCTGTCCGGCGGCACCCTGGTCATCGAACCGGGCGGGCTCGCCGACGTGGCCGCCACCGTGGCGCTGATCCACCGGCACGACATCACGCACCTGATCTACCCGGCGTCGTTGTACGGGGCGTTCCTGGACCGTGCAGCCGACCGGCCGCCGGCCGGTCTGGTGGCGGTCGGGATCGGCAGCGAACGCTGGAGTCCCGTGCTGATCGAACGGCACGCCCGTGTGCTGCCGGCGGTATCCCTGGTGAACGAGTACGGCCCCACCGAGGCCACCGTCTGCTCCAGCTACGCCCTGCTCTACGACGGGCCCCACGGCCGATCGGCGCCGATGAGCATCGGCCGGCCGGTCCGCAACACGGGTTACCTGCTGCTGGACAGCGATAGGAACCTCGCCACCGGTGCCGGTGAGTTGGCCATCACCGGTTCGAACCTCGCCCTCGGCTACCTGAACAACCCCGGGCTGACCGCGCAGCGGTTCGTTATCCTCGCCAGCGGGGAGCGGGCCTATCTGACCGGCGACCTCGCCGAGCGCAGCCCCACCGGGGACTTCGTGTTCCTGGGCCGGGCGGACCGGCAGATCCAGGTCGGCGGGCACCGGGTCGAGCCGGGCCACATCGAAACTGTGCTGATGGGGCACCCCGGCGTCATGCAGGCCCACGTCACCGGCCGGCCGGGCGGCGGCACCGGGTCGAGCACCCTCGTCGCTTACCTGGTGCCCCACCCGGACGCGGACAGTCTGGCGCCCACAGCCTCAAGTCCCGTGCCGGCCCGTGGCGGGGAAGGGCAGATGGCGGGCGACTGCGACCAATACCTGCGGGATCGGGTGCCGGCCTATCTGGTGCCGTCCGCGTACGTGGTGCTGCCGGAGCTGCCCCGCACCCCGGCCGGCAAGATTGACGAGGCGAAACTGCCCAGCCCTACAGTCTCCGCCGCTGCCACCGTCGACGCCCCGGCGGACCCGCTGCACCAGGCGTTGGTCAGGGCGGCGGCGGATATCCTGGGCGTGGCCACGGTGCCGGTGGACCAGCCGTTGACGTCCCTGGGGGCGAGTTCGCTGGTCCTGATCCGCCTCGCCGCCGTCATCGCCCACGAGCACGGGGTCGACGTGCCGATCAGTGCGCTGTTCGGCGCGTCCGCCATCCGCCAGATCGCCGAGCTGGTCCGGGCGGGGACCCCGTCGGGCCGGCCGGTTCTCCGTCCGGCGGCGGGGGAGCCCGAGTCCGTCTACGGGAGCGTGTGGCCGCTGAGTGGTCAGCAGCGCCAGATCTGGGTCCTGACGCAGATGGCGCCCGACGCGCTGGCGTACAGCACCCAGTTCTCCCTGCGGATGTCCGGCCCGGTGGACGTCGACGCCCTGCAGGCGGCGCTGTCGCATGTGGTCGCCCGGCATGAGATCCTGCGCACCACGTTCCACGACTCACCCGACGGGCCGGTTCAGGTCGTGCGCGAACCGTGGGCCGCCCAGGTGGACCTGGTCGACCTCAGCGACCTCGACGCCGACGCCCAGGCGGCGGAGCTGGACTGCCGGATGCGGGCGGCGGTGGCGGCCGGGTTCGACGTGGCGGTGCTGCCGCTGGTGCGCTGGCACCTGTTCCGGCTCGGGCCACGATCATGGCGGCTGCTTCAGGTCGAGCATCACTTCGCGCACGACGGATGGTCCGCGCAGCTGTTCCTTGCCGAGATTCGCTACGCCTACCGGGCGATCCTCGACGGCGAGGTTCCGCGCCTCGACGCGCTGCCCGTGCAGTACCGCGACTACGCCACCTGGTATCAGCAATGGCGCAGCACCGGCGACTACGCCGACCAGGTCGCCTACTGGCGGAACCGGCTGGACGGCTGCCCGCCGGAAGGGGTGACGTTCACCCCCGACCGGCCCCGTCCGGCCGGCCGGACCTACCGCGGTGGCCGTCTGGTCGCCCACATCCCACCCGAGACCGTGCGGCACCTTGACGAGTTGGCCGTCGCGCAGGGGGTGAGCAGGTTCGCGGTGTTCCTGGCCGCGTTCGCCCTGCAGGTGTGGCAGCACACCCACGAACGCGACATGGTGATCGGGTCGGCTCTGGTCAACCGGCGCCAGGCCGGCACCGAGACCCTGCTGGGCATGTTCGTCAACGCGCTGCCGCTGCGCGTGGACGTCGACCCCGACGCCAGCACCGCAGCACTGCTCCAGGCCACCATGACCACCCTGCTCGGGGCGCAGGACCACCAGGAGTTGCCGCTGCTGGACCTGCTGGCGCATCTGAACGTGCCCCGCGACCCGGGCAATCCGCTGTTCAACCTGATGTTCGCCTTCCACGACACCCCCCGACCGGACTTCCAGGTCGGGACGCTCAGCGGGCAGCTGGTCATCGAGCACAACGGGACCGCGAAGGCTGACCTCAACGTCGTGTGCGTGCCCGACCCACCGGCCCCCGGCGCGGCGGAGCACCGGCCCGGGATGAGCATCCTGTGGGAGTTCGACAGCGACCTGTTCGAGCCCGACACCGCCAGGGAACTCCTGTCCGGCTACGAGCGGATCCTGCACGTCCTGCCGCAGGCACCCGACCGGCCGGTCCGTGACCTGGACCTGCTGGGAGCCCACGAAACCACGCGGATCCTGGCTCTGGGCGCCGGCCCGCACGACGCCGTGCCGTCAGGCACCCTGCACGCGGGCTTCGACTCGGCCGCCGCCGCCCACCCGCACGCCGTCGCGCTCGAACACGCCGGCACCCAGTGGACCTATCGGGACCTCGACCTACGCGCAGGGGCACTTCAGCACCGCCTCACCGCCCTCGGCGTACGCCCCGGGCACATCGTGGCGGTGGCCTGCCCGCCGGGCGTCGAACTGATCACCACCATCTTGGCCACCCTGCGTCTCGGCGCCGCGTACGTGTGCCTGGACCCCGGCCAGCCCTCGGCCCGGACCAGGCTGATGCTCGCCGGCGCCGACGTCCGCGCCATCGTCATCACCCACCAGATGACGAACGGCCACGACACCGGATGGCCGCCCGCCGGAACAGCTCTGCTCTTCGCCGACGATCCCGCACCCGGCCCCGAACCCGCCGGCCCGCCGCCGGCCGCACCTGGCGTGCGTCCGGACGATCGCGCCTACCTCGTGTACACCTCGGGGTCCACCGGCACCCCGAAAGCGGTCGTGACCACCCACCGCAACGCCTGCGCCGCCCTACAGGCCCGGACCCGCCACCACGCGGTCACGTCCGCATCCGCGAGGCCCGCCCGGACCCTGGTCACCCTGCCCGCGATCTTCGATGTCGCGCCGCACATGATGCTGTGGACGCTGCAGACCGGCGGCACCATCGTCCTGCCCGACACCGCCGAGCAGGCCCAGGACCCCGACCAGATCCGCGCCCTGGTCGACCGGCACCAGGTCACCCACGTCAACTTCACCGCGTCGTTCTACCGGGCCCTACTCAGCACGATGCCCAGCGGATGGCAGCCAACACTGCAGGTCGTGGCGATCGGTGGTGAGGCGTGCGCACTCGACGACGTCCGCGACCACGCCCGCCGGCTTCCGCACGTGGCCCTGGACAACGAGTACGGCCCCACCGAAGCCACCGTCTGGTGCTCCGTCGCGCGCCTGCACCCGCCGGAGCCCGACGCGGAGTCCCGGGTGACCGTCGGTCTACCGCTGACCAACAACAGCATGTTCGTCCTAGGCCCGGACGGCGACCTCCTGCCCGCGGGCGCCGCAGGTGAGCTGTTCATCGGTGGCGCCGGTGTCGCCGCCGGCTATCACCGCCAACCCGACCTGACCCAGCAGCGGTTCGTGACGCCCCGACGGGGTCCGCTGGCCGGACAGCGTCTCTACCGCACCGGTGACCGGGCACGCCTGCGCGCCGGCCGATACGAGATCCTCGGACGCCTCGACGACCAGGTGAAGATCCGCGGCTACCGCATCGAACTCGGCGAGATCACCGCCTGCCTGCTCCAACACCCCGACGTCACCGACGCCGCCGTCACCGTGCAAGGCCCCGGCGACGCGGGGAAGCTGATCGCGTTCGTCGCCACCGCCCACCCCCAGGCATGCCTACCGGATCTGCTGCGGTCCTGGACCGCGCAGCGCCTCCCCGCCTACATGGCCCCGGCCGGCTACATCGTCGTCGACGAACTCCCGCGCACCGCGACCGGGAAACTCCAACCCGAACGCCTCAGCACACTGAGCACCCCGGTCGCAGCGGCGGCGCCGATCGCCGTGCCGACCACGCAGCGCCAGCAGCGGCTGCTGCGGACGTGGCGCGAGCAACTCCAGCGACCCGACCTCGGCATCGACGACGACTTCTTCGCCTGCGGAGGCGACTCGCTGCAGGCGATCCAGGCAGCGGCCCGCGCCCGTGACCTCGGAATCGAGATGACCGTCGCGCAGCTCGTGGCCGCCCCGACCGTCCGCGCCCTGGACCGACTACTCACCACCCCCGACGACAACGCCACCGTCGCACTGGCGGCGACCGCGCGGCGTCCCGGCGGCACACCGCTCGCGCTGACCGCCATCCAGGCATGGTTCTTCGCCCAGAACTTCGCCGATCCGGACCACTTTCATCAGGCGCGGCTGTTCACCCTCGCCGACACCTGCGATCTGCCGAGCCTGCGCGCCGCCGCCCGTTGGGCGCTGCACCGCCATGACGCCTTCCGCACCCGCTTCACCCGCCACGACCACGCGTGGACAGCCGTCCTGGACGACGCCACGCCTGGCGGCCTCATCCGCGAACACACCCTGCCCCCGGCCGGAACCCAGCCGACATCCGAACGGCTGACCCCCGTCCTGGAGGGTCTGCACGACGATCTCAGCATCGCCTCCGGGCGCCTGGCATCCGTCACGATCGTGCGGGACACCGACGGCCGGCAGCGCTGGCTGTACATCATCGCCCACCATCTGATCATCGACACGGTGTCCTGGCAGATCCTCGTCGACGACGTCGAGAGGGCCTACCGCCTGCTGCGTGCCGGCCAGGCCCTACCCGAGGGCAGCACGCCGGGCCTGCCCACCGCGCCCACGACCCCACCCAAGGTCGGCCCGGAACCCGACCCCCACTGGCAGAACCTGGCCACAGCGGAAAAACCGGTCCTCACCGGCACCGGCGGGCGACCGGCCCCGGTCGGCGCCCGCATCCGCGTGCGGCGACGGCTGTCGACCCACGCCGGCATGTACCTGCGCCACGACGCCCACCGGCTACGCGGCGTCGGCGCCCAGGCCATCCTGCTGGCCGCGCTCCGACGAGCCCTGCAACCCTTCACCGACAGCCCCGACCTGTACGTCTGGCTCGAAGGCCACGGCCGCTCCCATCACGGATCCGCCGACCACGAGGGCGTCGTCGGCTGGCTGACCACCCTCTACCCGGCCCTCCTCACCGCCACCGACACCCACCCGGGACGGCTCATCGACGTGGCCGCCGACTTCCAGCGGCAACTCGCGGCGATCCCCGACGGCGGAGCCGGTTTCGGCCAAGCCCGCTACCTGCACCCCGACTCCCCACTCGGACGCCAACTGGAAGCCCTCGCCGCCCCCCAGGTCACCGTCAACTACCTCGGCCACCACCAACCCACCGGACGAGACCGGATCCTGCGCCCTGTCCCCGGCCCGAACGGTGCCAGCATCGCCGCGAGCAACGTGCTGCCCACACCGATCGACCTGACGGTGGCCGCCGATCCGGACGGCATCATGTCCTGCCAGTTCCTGATCGATACGGACCTGCTCACCCCGCAAGCAGCCGAGGACATGGCCGACCGCTTCACCGCCGAGGTGGAAGCAGCCGCCCGGCTCATCGCCCTCACACCCACGCCCGTTCAGGCAGACGCACGCACCCTGTTCCTCATCCACCCCGTCGGCGGCAAGATCGACTGGTACACCAATCTGGCCGCCGCCCTGGGCTCGGGCTGGGACTGCTACGGCCTTCCGCACGACGGATCCACCGACGCAGACACCCTGCCCGCGCTCGCCCAGACCTACCTGGGTCGCCTCCGCGCCGCCAAACCCGACGGCCCATACACCCTGGCCGGGTGGTGTCTCGGCGCGGTGCTGGCCTACGAGATGACCCAGCAGGCACAACGCGACGGCGACAGCCACCGCATCGACGACCTGTTCCTACTCGACCCGCCCCACGCCGAGCAGCCTCTCGACGCCGACGACGCGATCATCACCCACGTCCAGTACGCCCTCATGCAGCACGGCTGGCCCGACCAGCCCCGACAGGCGATCACCGCCGCCCTGGACGCCACGAAAACCCTGCCGATCCCGGACCGGGCACATGCCCTTGCCGCCGTCCTCGCCCCGGAGTCCATCGTCCCGCCGAGCTGGCCCAGCCAGCACGAATCCCTCCTGCACCAGATGCGGATCCGCCTCGTCTGCCATGCCGCGATGTCCGCATGGCACCCGGCCGGTCAGACACCGACGCTGCAGCTGATCCTCCCGCACACCGTCACCCCCGGAACCGAGAACGCGACACGGACGTGGCAAAGCCGAAGCAGCGACCCACACGTGACCACAGTCGCGGGCGACCACGAAAGCATGCTCACCGGGCCAGGGCTCGACCAGATCACCACACTCCTTCACGAGCGGCTTTCAGCGCGGCCGACACACCACGGCGCGGCGCAACGCCACCACGACAGAACGGGCGTTTTCGGTTACAACGCACTTGCCTGATAGCGTCTTCCGATCGCCCACGCTGTGCGGCATCCCATTCTTCAAGGAGTAACAGCAGTGCGGATCCTGCCCGAGATCTCCCGCACCTTCGGTGAATACCTGCTCCTGCCCAACCTCACCGACGAGGCGTGCACGCCGGACCGCGTGGATCTGTCCGCCCCCGTGGTGCGCCACCGGGTCGGGGAGCCCTCGGCGCTGCGGATCGCCGTCCCGATGGTCAGCGCGATCATGGGGGCGGTGTCCTCACCGCGGCTCGCCATCGCCCTGGCCCAGTGCGGAGGGCTGGCGTTCATCCACCAGAACCAGCCGATCGCCGCACAGGCCGAGATGGTGGCCGCGGTCAAAAGGCACAAGGCCGGCTTCCGGCACAGCGACATCAACATCAAACCGTCCGCCACCCTCGGTGAGGTCGGCGACCTGCTGGCCGCCGCCGAACGCGATGTCGCGGTCGTGACCGACGACGGAAGCCCCGGCGGCATGTTCCTCGGTCTGATCTCCACCAGCGACTTCAACGTGCACCGCCACGACCTCGGCGACAGCGTTGAGACCCGGATGCGCCCCGCTGCGGGCCTCGCCACCGCACCCACCGGCATCTCGCTGTCCGACGCGAACACCCTGATCTGGGACGCCCGCCAAGACGTCCTGCCGATCGTCGACGAGGACGGCCGCCTCACCTCGATCGTGCTCCGCCGCGACTACGAGCTCCACAAGCAGTTCCGCAAGGAGAGCATCGACCAGGACAAGCGGTTCATGGTCGGTGCCGGGGTCAACACCCACGACTACCGCGAACGGATCCCGGCCCTGGTCGCCGCCGGAGCCGACGTCCTGTGCCTGGACTCCTCCGACGGCTACTCGACCTGGCAGAGCACCGTGCTCCAGTTCGTCCGCGAGCAGTACGGCGACACGGTCCGCATCGGGGCCGGCAACGTCGTCGACGGACGCGGCTTCCGCTACCTCGCCGACGCCGGCGCCGACTTCGTCAAGGTCGGCATCGGAGGCGGCTCGATCTGTATCACCCGCGACCAGAAGGGCATCGGCCGCGGCCAGGCGTCCGCCCTCGCCGACGTCGTCCGCGAACGCGACGCCTACGCCCGCGAGACCGGCCAGTACGTGCCGCTCTGCTCCGACGGCGGCGTCCTGCACGACTCCCACATGGCCATCGCCCTGGCCTTCGGCGCCGACTTCCTCATGCTCGGGCGCTACTTCGCCCGCTACGACGAAAGCCCGTCACCCCTGGTCAAGGTCGACGGGCAACTGTTCAAGGAATACTGGGGCGAAGGCAGCCAGCGCGCCCGCAACGCCGCCCGCTACGGACAGGGCAAGGCCCTCGTCTTCGAAGAGGGCGTCGACGGATACGTCCCCTACGCCGGCAGCCTCTACGACAACGTCTCCGTCACCCTCACCAAGATCACCTCAACGATGATCAGCTGCGGCTCGACCACCCTGCCGCAATTCCACCAGACGGCGACCCTTGTCGAGGTCTCCCACCAGAGCTACCTGCAGAACAGGGAAGACGTACGGCTACGCGACCGCCCCAGCGCCATCAGCTGATCCGGCGGGGCGACACTACCGACCAACGCAGGTCGCGCCGGGCACCCCAGGTGCCCGCGTGCCCGGTGGCCTGAAGCCCAGGTGGACCCACGTCGGACGTCTCGACGCCATCGCTGGCCGACGACCCCAAGTGGTTGAGGTGCCGGCCAGCGATGGCGCGGCCCACGGGGCGTTACGCAGCCTTCGGTCGGTTTCTGCGAGGGACGAGCTTGATCGTGGCCTCGGCGGTCGTCTTCTTCAGCTCCGCGAGGACGGAGGTGTAGATGTCGGCGGTCATCTTGTAGGACGAGTGGCCGAGGGTGTCCTGGATCTCCTTGATGCTGGCTCCGGCGGCGAGCATCAGGGTCGCGGCGATGTGCCGGAGGTCGTGGAACCGTACCGGCGGCAGGCCGCTGCGTTCGACGAGCCGGTCGAATCGGCCGGTGACCGTCTCCGGGTGCCATGGTTGGCCGTCGCGCTTGCGGACGAAGAAGATGTCGCTGTCGGCCCAGGCGTCGCCGGCGACGACCTTCCACGCCGCCCGGCGAAGCACGTACCTGCGCAGACTCGTGACGGTCTCGTCGCCGAGGTCGACGATCCTGTCCCCGGCCGCCGACTTCACCCCTTTCTCGATGACCTGGTAGCCGACGCTGGTGCGCTGGCCGGTGATGGTGATCGCGGCCGCCTCCAAGTCGACGTCGTAGTCGTGCAGACCGCACAGCTCGCCTCTTCGAGGGCCGCGGTGGATCGCCACGTCGAACAGGGCGTACAACTCGGGGTCCTCGGCCTCGGCGAAGTCGAGGAACTGGCCCGCCTGGACGGGCGTCCAGACCATGACCGGGCTGGGCCGCTGCCGCGTGCGGTACCACCGGTTGACCGCCGCGTCGGTCCACAGCCGGGGTCTCGGCGGCCTGCCCGAGGCCAGCTCGACCGACTCGGCGGGATTGTGGTCCACCAACTTGTGGTGGTAGAGGCGGCGGGCGTCGTTGAGTGCCTTGCGGAGGGTCGCGAGGATCCGTTGCTGGCTGGCGTCGCCGACCGTGCGGATTCCCTTGACGGCGTCGCGGACCTCCTTCACGGGGCTGGCTTTCGCGGCGCGGATCTCGTCGTTGCGGGCTTCGATCGTGGCGAAGACCGACTCGATGTGCGCGGCGGTGAGTTCCTGCAGCGCCACCTGCCCCAGGTGGGGGGTCCAGTACTTGGTGATGTGGTCGTGGTAGCTGCGGCGGGTCGCGGGTGCCAGCCTGACCCGGTTGGTGATCCATTCGGCGAGGTACTCGCCGAGGGTGAGCCGGGTGTCTGCGGGCACGTCGGCGCGGATGCGGCGGGCGACGTGGTCGCGGTCCGGCAGCGGCTGGTGGGGTTTGCACGCCTGCAGCAGGTCGGCGATCCGCCGACGCTGGATCTCGTCGCGGCCGGCGAGATCGAGCAGCGCGCGGGCGTGGTCGCGTTCGGCGGCGGCGGCCTCGCGGGTGTCGAACCCGGTGCGGCGCATCTGCCGCCGCCCGTTGTCGGCGTCGAGGGGGAGTTCGAGTTGGTAGCGCCAGGTGCCGTGGTGGGGGTTCCACCCGTTGCCGCGGCGGAGTTTGGGGCACTGCGCGCCGAGGCGTCTGCCGTTCTGTCGGCAACCGCAGCGCTTGGTGATGGATCCGTCTGCCATGACGTGTTCGCTCCTCGCCGACGCCGCCCTCTGGCGAGCATCGGATTGTCGGGTGTCCGTTGCGTGGTGATCACCGCTCGTTTCGGCCTGGTGATCAAGTCGCGGGCGGAGGGTCGCTAGGGACGCCGAGGACTGCCAGGATCGCGGCGACGGAGACCCGGTAGCGGGATCCGACCCGCAACACCGGCACCGGCAGGCGGTCGCGGCGCGCCAGCTCGTAGGCGCTGCTGCGGGACATGCCGAAGATCTCGCCGACGGTTGCGACGTCCGTGACCGCTCCGAGTGCCCGGATGCCCTCAACGGTCCACACCGGCGGATTCTCTGGGGGAGTGCTGGCCTTCTTGCTGTCCATGGGATTTGGTCCTTCGTGCAAAGAGGGAGAGAGCCCGCCACCGTGGTGGTGGCGGGCTCTCGGGATGGTGGGGTTTTGCTGGTGGTGGTCAGCCGGTTGGCTCCCACCGACGCCGGCCTATCTCGGCGGTGCCGTGGTCGACGCGGGGGCGGCTCGGTCGTGACCAGCCCGGCTGCGCCGGCCGGGAGGCGACCACGCGCCACCCGGCCGCCCGCAGGCTGGCCCCACTCTCCCCGTCCTCGGTGTAGGTGACCAGACGCCGGTAGCCCAACGCCCGGGCGGCTTTCCACGCCGCCCCGTAGAGCAGGGAGCAGGCGTTGCGAGTTCCGTCCGTGGCCACTCTGGTGACCTCGAGGGTCATCCCGTCGTCGAGTCTGCGCGCGACGGGACGCCCGACGACGGCGACGCCGACCAGGACGTCGTCGCGGGCCACGCCGACGCTGAACTTGTGCCCCTGCGGCGGCCGATGATGGCGGTGCCAGTCCGCGACGAAGCCGCAGGCCTCGGCGAACGTGACCGGCACCGTCCGTAGGCTCACCCGCTCTCCTCGTTCGACAGGTCGTCGGGCAGGTACGGGACGAGCCGGGCCATCGCCTCGTCGTGGAACGCGGCGCTGATGTCGACCCCCACGTAGCGGCGGCCGAGCTGCAGCGCGGCGAGCCCGGTCGTCCCGGCACCGGAGAACGGGTCCAGAACGACGCCGCCGGGTGGGCAGCCGGCCGCGATCGCCCGTAGCGGCAGGTCGATCGGAAAGGGGGCCACGTGCGACCCCCGGTAGGGGCGGGTCGCGATCCGCCACACATCCCCCGGGTTGCGTCCCTTCGGATGGGCGGCGGTGTGGGCGTGCCCGAGCGGGACGAGGTTGCCCCGCCCTGCCCGAGGCTCGACCCGGACCTCCTCGGCACCGTACTTACCAGCGCCGTAAGCGGTGGCGCCGCGGCGGCGGGCGGTCGCGCCGATCCCGCCGGTGCGGCCCTTGCGTGCCCCGCCGATGATCCGGGTCCCGTCGGCGGCCTCCGGCCGGACGAGCGGAATCCGGATCGGATCGAGGTCGAAGTAGTAGGAATGGGACCTGGTAAGCAGGAATAGCAGTTCGTAGCCGGTGCTCAGCCGGTCGGTCACGGACTCGGGCATCGGGTTGGTCTTCGACCAGATGACCGCGTTGCGCAGCCACCAGCCGCGCGCCTGCAGTGCGAACGCGGTCCGCCAGGGCACGCCGATCAGGTTCTTCGCCGGCAACGGCGCGGACCGCCCTGATGTTCCGGTGGTCCCGCCGCCGGTGTCGTAGGCGCGACGGGTCCCGCCGGTGTAGCTGTCGCCGAGGTTCAGCCACAGCGTCCCTGTGGGTTGAAGGACCCGCAGCGCCTCGTCGAACACGCGCACCAGGCGATCGACGTACTCGTTCACCGTGGGCTCCAGCCCGTACTGCAGGTCGCCCCACGTCGCCCCGCACCGGCCGCACGACGTGCCGTCGCGGCGTTGCCCGGCGGGTATCGGGTGCGGGCAGGCGGGGGTGCCGCCGTGCCACGCACCGGTGCCGTAGTCCCGCAGCGACCAGAACGGCGGGCTGGTCACGATGGTGTCGACGCTGCCGTCGGGCATCGCGGCGAGCACCTGCCGGGCGTCGCCGAGATACAACTCGACCGGGCCGGCCTTCCGGTACCGGTAGGCGTCCAGCAAGGTGGGATCGGTCATGTTGGCACCGCCCACCGGTGCGGGCACAGCAGCATCCGCAACGCGGTGGCTGCCTGTTGCGGGACGACGCCGTTGCCGAGGACCCGTAGCGCGCCGGTACGCGGCAACGCGAGCACCGGGTCGGTGACCCACTGTTGGTCAAGGCCCATGAGCCACTCCACGAACGGCGGCGCCAGGACCGGTTTGCCGTGCCGCCCGGGCTGGGTCGGCTCCGGCACCGGCCGGCCGAGCATTAGCTCCCACCGCGCTACCGCTTCGGCATAGACGCCCCACCGGTCGGCGTCGGGCTGCCCCAACCCGGCGACGGTGGTGCGCAGGTCCGCGCCGCCGTCGCCGTGCCGGCCAGGTCCCCGCGCGTCGGAGGCGCGCGGGGTGGGCAAGGTCCGGGCCGGTACCCGCACCGCTGCCGACGGCAGGGTGAGGTCCCCGTGTGAGCCGCGTTGCCCCGGGCAGCCCTTGGTGCCGTTGGTTGCCTTCGGGGTGGGTAGCAGCACCTGTGACAGCGGTGGACTCCATCCGGCGCCGGCGCGCCGGCCGGGGGTGCCGGTGTCGCTGGCGCGCGGGGTGGGCAGCAGCGGCGGAGTCGTCGGCTTCCCGCCGCGCTGCGGCCGGTAGCCGCGGACCGCGGATTCCAGGGTCGGTCGCCAGGTGTCACGGTGGGTGCCGCTCATGTAGCCGGTGCCGCCTCCCGCGGTGGGCGTGGGCAGCAACTGCCCGGCGATACCGGCGAGACTGGGACGGCGGGCCGCCCCGGCCGAGGGGGACTTGTTCGACCCGTATGTCACCGCGGTCGGTGTCGGCAGCAGGTGATGGCGGGTGCCGGTCGGCTCGACCAGGTCGGGCAGCCCGTACTGGTGGCCGGGGCCCTTGCCATCACGGGCGCAGGGTGTCGGCAACGTCCGCACCCCCTCCCCGGTGGTGGGTGGGGGTGGCCAGCAGGAACAGCCTGTCCCGTTGGTGGGCGGCGCCGATGTCGGATGCGCGTAGGCATAGCCAGCTCGTGTCGTACCCGATCTCGGCCAGGTCGGCGTGGACGACGTCGAGTCCTCTCCGTAGGAGGGCGGCGACGTTCTCCACGAACAGCAGGTGCGGTCGTAGGACGCGAACGGCTGTGGCGACGTGGTTCCAGACGCTGGAGTGCTCCCCGGTGATACCGACGCGTTTGCCGGCGTTGCTGATGTCCTGGCAAGGAAATCCGGCGGTGAGGATGTCGACGGGTTCGACCTGGGCCCAGTCGACGGTGCGGATATCGCCGAGGTTCGGGATGCCGGGCCAGTGATGAGCGAGCACGGTGGCGGCGTGTCGGTCGGTCTCGGCGTACCAGGCGAGCCGGCCGCCGAGCACCAGCTCGACGGCAAGGTCGAGCCCGCCGTACCCGCTGCACAGGGAACCGACTCGTGGTGCCGCGGTGGCTTCACCGTTCACGCCACCTCCCCACGCCCCGCGGCCGCAGGTGCCGCCGCGTTGTGCGGGCAGGTCCACGGCCCACAGCCAGGAGAATCCGCCGGCCCTGGGCGTGGGCGCAGCACCACCTCGTCGAGCGGCACCCGGGCCCTGTGGAGGAAGAACTGCCCGCGTAGTGGGTGCCCGTCGGCGTTGGCCTTCGCGGAGCCGTGGCGGATCGCGTGGTCGAAGGCGACGGCGTCGGCCCACTCCGTCGGGCTGTTCGCTCGCAGGTCGGCCCAGAAGCCGTCGTCGTGGAACGGGCAGCCCACGCAGGACGACTTCGGGGTGTCGCCGAGTCCGTGGTCGGCCAGGTATCGGAGACAGTCGGTTCGCCGCCAGCCCAGGTCGAGCAAGGGAAAGATGTTGCGGGTGTAGGCGACGTCGGAGTCGCGGGCGCGGCCGATCTCGTCCAGGCTGATCCCGATCGCCATCCGCGCACGTAGTCCGGCCGGGACCCGCGTGGGGTGCGGGTAGCCGAGGCGGCGCCGTACCTCTGCCTTGATGGGTTTGATCTTGTATTCGGATGTGCACTGCCGGCGGGCCATGCCCCGTTCACCGTTCGGCCCGAGCGTGAACAGGGGCATGGACGCGAAGCGGTGCTCCGGGTCGAGCGCGTCAGCCCGGATGTCTCCGGTGCTGACGCGCACGACCTCGATGCCGGCTGCCTGGGCGATGCCGGTCAACCGGTCCAGATGGCGGTAGACCGCGGCCGGTTCCCAGGTCGTGTCGGCGAAGATCGCCGCGTCGAAACCGGGGATCGTGCCCTGGGCGGCGAGCAGCAGGAGCGTGGTGCTCTGCACGCCCGCGCCCAGCGATAGGTAGCGTTGGGTGGGTGCGCTCACGCGACCACCCCGGTTCCGCCTCGCGGTGATGGGCGTTTGGTGAAGATCAGGACGTCTTCGTGCGCGATGAGGTGCATCGGCATCCCGGCGGCCCTGGCCTTGCGGACCTGTTGGAGTTGGAAGAACGACGGTCGGGCGACGAGGTGGTCGTCGCGGACGGCGGCGAGGAGGGCGACGCACCGTTCGGTCGGTGCGAGGCCGGCTCGCCGGCCTGCGGCGATGACGGCGCTGGGCAGGTCGATCAGCTCGCCTTGCTTACGCCATGGGCGGGCCGTGACGACGACGACTCCGCCAGGGCGCAGCAGGGTGGCGCAGCCGCGCAGGATCTGGGCGAATCCGTCGGTGAGGCCGGTCAGGTCGCGGTAGGCGAGGTTGCCTCGGTCCTCGCCGTCGTTGTACCGGTCGTCGTACTTGACGACCCCGTCCTCGCCGGGGCGCACGAGGCCATGCACCGTGGGCCCGTACGGCGGTGAGGTGACCACGAGGGCTACCTGGCCGGTGAGGGCTTTCGGGACCAGGGACGTCAGTCGGGTCGCGTCGCCGCGGATGACGGACGCGCGTCCGGTGGCGCCGTGGTCGTGGGCGTGGCGGATGTTGGCGTCGGCGATGTTCGACCACTGTGGCTCGTACTCGATGCCGAAGGCGTCGCGGCCGGCGTGGACGGCCTCGACCAGGGTGGTGCCGATGCCGCACATCGGGTCGAGGACCAGGTCACCGGGCTGGGTGTAGGCGGCGATGGCGTGGGCGGCGATCGCCGGGAGCATCCGGGCGGGATGCTTGACCGACTGCGGCACGTGCCGGCCGCGTCGTTGGACGGGTCCGGTGGACTGGGCGGTGGCCCAGACCGACAGGTCGTCGGGTTCGGCGCGGTGGCGGCCGTCGTACTCGCGGTGCCGCCCCGGGTAGTCCCCGCTGGCGGGGCTGAAGGTGTTCGGCTCGTGGGGGTCGGGGTGTCCCGTGGTGGTGGGTTCAGGCACGGCGGTCACCACCGTCGCGGTCGCGGCGACGTCGCTGCCCGGCGACCGGGCTGGGCTGCCGTGGGGTGAAGACCAGTAGGTCGGCGTGCACCCGCAGGTGCGCGACGGCCCACTGGTCGGGGTTGGCGTGGGCGATGGTGAGCAGCTCCTCGTCGGTGATGACGTGGTAGACGAACTGGTCGCCGTCGGTGTCGGCCTCGACGGCGACGATGTGCTGCAGGTAGCCGAGCCCCGCGCGGGAGGCGGCGGCGACGAGGGGGCCGAAGTCCTCGGGCGTGGGCTGCGTACCGGTGGGCACACCGACGACGAGCACGAGACAGCCGCCGGGGCGCAGCAGCCGCGCGCAGGCGGCGAGGAGCCAGGCGAGCCGGACCCGGGCGGTCGTGTCCGTTTCGTGTAGCGGCCAAGAGGCGACCACCAGGCTGGTGACCGAGTCCAGCGGTCTGTCGTCGCCCGACCGGACGACCGCGGTGTCGGGGCCGATGCCGGGCAGGTCGGGGTCGGTGAGGTCGTCGCCGAACCACTCGATCAGCTCGGGTACGTCGTCGTTCTCGCCGTCCTCGTGCGCGTTCGGGTGAAGCGGGTTGGTGTCGGTCGCCGCCGGCCGGCTGGTGGTGGCTGGGCCGATGAGCAGGCCGGAGCTGGTGTCGGTGAACCAGGCACGGTGGTGCGCGCGCTCGCCCTTTGCGCAGGTCGCGGTCAGGGCGTGGTCGGTGGTGAGGTCGACGACCGCCTCGCCGGGCCGGCTGTAGGCGGCGACGAGGCGGTAGGCCAGACGGGCGGGCAGGCTGGTGTGGTGTTCGGCGTCGGTGCGGGCCGTGCGCCAGACCGTGATCGGCACGGGCGGGTCGCCGGCGATCAGGTCGATGAGTGTGGGGTCGGCCGGCTCGGTGTGGTCGGCCTGGTTGTTCTGGTGCGGCGTGTGCTCGCTCATGTGCTGTCGGCTCCGCGCCGCGCCGTGAAGCGCTGACACCCCCAAACCGGGGTTTGTGATCCCTGGCGAACACTTGCCGCACTCACCGCCGCTCACAGGCGCTCACCGTGTGGCGGCTCGTCCCGGTTCGGTCGGCTTTTCCTAGCCGGCTTCGCGTGGCGACGACCAGCGGCAGCCACCAAGCTGCCACGGGCGGGCGTGAACTCCACCCCCCTCTGTCAGTTACCGTCCGTTACTGACAGAACAGGCAGGGGATGCCGGTCTCGGTCCGTGGGGACGCCGCGGCGTCGGCGTGGATCACCGCGTTGGCCAGCACTGTGAGAGTGGTGTGAGTGTCACCGGGCCGGCCCGGTTTCACCGGCTCGGTGCCCCTGTCACAGGTTGGCCGTGTCAACGGTGGCAGAGCTTCTGCCGCTGTCGGAGGTGCCGCCGACGAGCTGGCGCGGGCCGGCCGACGGCGACCGGTGACACCAGGACCGGACTGTCACAGGCTCCCGTTTCCGAGGCTGTGAGTGTCGTCGGCGTCGTGTCACGGGGCTGCGAGGTGAGCCGGTGACAGCGTCGTCGCACGCGTGCCTGACGGGCTCTGTCAACCTGTCACAGGGCAGGTCAGCCCGCCTTTGTCAGAAGTTCTATCAGCGATCACATCCAATAAACACCGGCAGGGGTGTGCCTGTGACAGGAGCCGGGCGCTGGGCGGTGATCGGGGGTATGAGCAGCTCTGTCAGAGGCTTGTGAGGCTCGTGTGGCGGAATCGGTGCCACCGGTCGCCGCGACAACGTCGGCGGCGGTCATCGAATCCCTTCGCTGTCACAGGAGTTTTGACATGAGCGTGTCCGACGCTACGGACTGGCCCACTTCCGCCCTTGACGCCGCGGCGACCGCCTTCGCCGCGCTGACGTGCGAACCCGCGCCGCTGGTGCTCGACTGCGCGGCGTTCGGCGCCGACACCGGTCTGCCGCAGCGGGTGATGCCGCTGCCCGCGTTGCGGGACTGGCTGCTGCGCCACCCCCGTGCCTACACGGCGCGTGACGAGGTGTGGCGGGAGCTGATCCGCCGCGCCCGCCTCGACGGGCCGCACTGGGTCGTCGCCGCGGCCGGCATGGCGATGCCGGCCCTGCAGCAGTACGCGGCCCGACTCTGCCAGGGGTACCACGGTGACCCGGCAGATGTGGACGCCGAGATCCTGACCGGCTTCCTGACCGCGCTACGCGATCGGGTGGACCTGACGAAACCGGCGCCGTACGCGGGTCTGTGCCGGGCGGCGTGGCGGGCCGGGCGGGACCTACGCCTGCAGCAGCAGGAGTACCTGCCGGTGGAGGACATCGAGCACGTCGCCGCCGGCCCCCGGACCCCACGGGTGCCGTACGGACATCCGGACCTCCTGGTCCGCCGGGCGGTGACCCTCGGGATCCTCGACCCAGAAGACGAGCAGGCCTACATCGACGTCCGGCTCGGGCACCGCGCTATCGAGCCCATCGCCGCCACCAACGGCATCAGCGTGGACGCCCTGCGCATGCGGCTGTCGCGCATCGACAGCCGCATCGCCGAAGCCCTCGCCGACGGCCTGCTGACCGGGGTCGCCTCGCCGGAAACCGTCGCGGAACTGCGGCGGCAAGCCGAACAACGCGGTCAGCGACGGGCAGGCCGTGCCACGGCTGCCCGCCGCGAATCCGGCCAGGCGCCGGCTGCAGCGGCTGCGGCGGCTGCCTGACAGTTTCCCGCACCACCGAGCGCAGCAGCTGTGGCCCGACGTGCACCACGTCGGGCCACAGCCGTTTCTGCCTCCGCCCTGACAGAAACCGTCGGGCAGCACCCACTGTCGGACAGCCGGAACGCGCGTCGACGGAGAAAAGCCCCCAGCCCGCAGCAGGAACACGGAGAAAGAGCAGTTCAGCAGCCCTGAACTGCGCTGTGAGTCTTCGCCCCGAGGGCTGTGAGCGGCGTGGGAGCGCGGCAAGTGTTCGCCACAGGTCACAAGACCCGGTTTGGGGGTGCGGGACTTCCCCGAGCGGCACCGCTGCTCGTTGGTCCCGCCCGCCGCCGGGCGACACGAGGAAACACGACCTGCGTGCCTCGGGTGCCGCGCCACGTTGATGCGCTGACACCACATTGATGACCGCAACCCACCCCTAAGGGAGGACGAGCTCCTCCCGAGGCTCGCGGTGTCGTTCGTTCCTTCACCTACGCCCGGCGGCGGCCCCTGTGGACCGTTTCGAGCAATCGCCGCGCCCCGGTCACACCGTTCGGCGTCCCGGGGCGCGGCGGGAGGTGAACCGCAATGTCCCGCACTCCCACTCACATCCGTACGACCCGACGGGCCGCTCGTGTCGCGCTTCGCGTGACCGTTGCGCTGTCCGGCACGGGACTGGCCATCACCATCCCGGCCGCCGCGTACGCCGATCCCGGTAGCGCCGTCTACCTGGCGGCGAACTCGCTGCCGGTGGTGATCGCCAACCTTCAGGCCTGGGTCATGGGGATCCTCGCCGCGATCGCCACCCTCTTCCTCGTCCTGGCCGGCGTGTACTGGGCCACCGCCGGTGGTGACCCGTCGCAGGTGGAGAAGGCCAAGCTCGCCCTGCGCAACGCGTTGATCGGCTACGGCTTGGCGGTCCTCGCGCCGATCCTGCTGCAGATCATCCAGGGCATCGTCGGCGGCTGAGACGTCATGGGATGGATCCTCGACCAGGCACTCGACTGGCTTACCACCGCGATCCTGGCCTGCCTCACCGCGATCTTCGACCTGATCACCGGCATCCTGCTCACCACCCCGAAGGTCACCGCGCTGCCGCAGGTGCAGGCCCTGACCGGCCGGTCGGTCTGGATCGTGGACACCGTCTTCGTCCTGGCGTTCGTCGCCGCCGGCGTGCTCGTCATGGTCGCCGGTGGCGGCGAACAATCCCGGTACACCGTCAAGGACCTCCTACCGAGGTTGGTCGTCGGGTTCACCGCCGCGCACTTCTCCCAACTGGCCTGCGCCCAGCTCATCGACGTGGCCAACGCCTTGACCGGGGCTTTCAGCGAGGGCGGCTCCGACAGCGACGGTGCGTTCACCGCCATCCAGACGCACCTCACGGCGGCGAAGGACCACGCCGTTCCGCTGTTGTTCCTGGTCCTGGTCCTTATCATCACCGCGCTGATCGTGACGACCGCGTTCCAGGTGATCGGCCGGTTCGTGGCGTTGCTGGTGATGACGAGCATCGCGCCGCTGGCGCTGGCCTGCCACGCGCTGCCGCAGACCGACGGCTTCGCCCGGCTGTGGTGGCGCGCCTACACCGGATGCCTGGCGATCCCGATCGCCCAGGCGTTCTTCCTCACCGCAGGCGAGCAGGCGCTCCTCGACCCGGCGGCCATGCTGCCGGTGTTCGGCCTGCCCGCCGACCCCGGCGGCACCCTGAATCTCCTGGTTGTTGTGGTTCTGCTCTGGACCACCGTCAAGATCCCCACCCTGATGGCCCGATGGGCGGGCCAGAGCGGACGCGGCACGGCGAACATGCTCGGCGCGGCCGTCCGCGTCGTCGTGGTCCAGCAACTCACCCGCGCCGTCCCCGGCCTGAACACCCTCCGGAGGACCATCCGATGACCCGATCCGAACCCGACAGTGACCTGGCCAGGGCACGGATGCCCGCCGACGTCGACGCCCCCGACAAGGTCGCCTACGGCCTGACGTTCCACCAACTGGCGATCGTCGCCACCGGCACCCTGCTCTTCTACGCCGCGTGGCGCACGCTGCACGATGTCGTGCCGGCACCGGTCCTCATCGGCGCGGGTGTGGTGCTCGGCGGGCTGGTCATCGGCTTGGCGCTCGGCCGCCGCGACGGCCTGTCCATGGACGTGTGGCTACTGCACGCGATCCGCCACACCCGCACCCCCCGCTCGCTGTCCAACGCCAGCGTCACGGCGGATACCGGGGCGCCGGACTGGGTCGACACGCCCACGAGCGGGCGGGTGCCGCTGCCGGCGCCGTTGCGGCTGCCCGCCGACGCCATCGACGACGACGGGCAGATCAGCCTCGGCACAAATGAGGCGGCGATCGTCGGCACCACCACGGTGAACCTCGCCCTGCGCACCGCCGCCGAGCAGGCGGCCCTGATCGAGGGCTGGGGCAGGTGGCTCAACAGCCTGTCGACGCCCACGCAGATCGTCGTGTCCGCGCAGCCGGTCGACCTGGCCTCCCACGGCCGGGCACTCGCCGCGGCCGCGGACGCCCAGCCGCACCCGCAGCTGCGGGCGGCGTGCGCCGACCACGCCGCGTTCCTCGCCGACCTCGCCTCCCGGCGGGATCCGCTGCGCCGCCAGGTTCTGATCGTCCACCGCACGGGCGCCGACGAGCGAACCGGCCACGCGGCCCTGCGCCGTGCCGATGACACGGCACGGGCGCTGTCCGGCCTCGGCGTCAGCCCGCGGGTGCTGGACGGACCGGCGGTCACCGCCGCTCTGGCATCCGCCGCCGACCCCTACCGGCCGCCGCGGCCGGGGGGCTTGGCCGCGCCCGACGCCGTCATCACCGCCGCCCCATCCCCTGCCGCCACGAAGAAGAAGAGGAAGACATCATGATCAGGAACAGAGGGGCCACTGGCGACGGGGTGCAGTCGCAGCCGGCCTCGTTGGCGTCGGCGGTCGCGCCGGCCACGGTCGAGGTCACCCCACGGTGGCTGCGCGTCGGCGACGGGTACGCCGCCACCCTCGTGGTGACCGGCTACCCGGCCGAGGTCGGCGGCGCCTGGCTGGAGCCGCTGCTGTCCTGGCCGGGCCGCCTGGACCTCGCCCTGCACATCGAGCCGCTGCCGGCGCCGATCGCCGCCGCCCGGCTGCGCACCCAGCGGGCCCGCCTGGAGTCGTCGAGGCGGGCCGACTCCGAACGGGGCAAGCTGGCCGACCCGTACGTCGACGCCGCCGCCGAGGACGCCGGTGACCTGGCCGAACGACTCGCCCGCGGTGCGGCGAAGCTGTTCCGGGTCGGCATCTACCTAACCGTGCACGCACGCTCCGAGGCCGAACTGGCGCAGGCATGCGCGCAGGTCCGGGCCGCCGCCGCGTCCACCCTGCTGGACGTGCAGCCGGCGACCTGGCGGCAACTGGCCGGCTGGACCACCACCCTGCCCCTGGCCACCGACGGGCTGCGGATGCTCCGCACCATGGACACGCAGGCCCTCGCCGCCGCGTTCCCGCTGTCGAGCCCGGACCTACCCGCGCCGCTGCCCGGCGACCCGCCGACGACCGGCGGTGTCCTCTACGGGGTCAACCCGGCCAGCGCCGGCATCGTCTGGTGGGACCGATGGGCGCAGGAGAACCACAACTCGATCGTCCTGGCCCGATCGGGGGCGGGGAAGTCGTACTTCGTGAAACTGGAGATCCTGCGCAACCTCTACCAGGGTGTACAGGTCGCCGTGGTGGACCCCGAGGACGAGTACCTGCGCCTGACCGACGCCGTCGGCGGCAGCGTCGTCCGGTTGGGCCTACCCGGCGTGAAGATCAACCCCCTCGACCTGCCCGTCGGCGACCGCCGCCCCGACACACTGACCCGCCGCGGGCTGTTCCTCCACACCCTCATCAGCGTCCTGCTCGGCCACCAGCCGCCACCGGCCGAACGGGCGGCCCTGGACCGGGCCATCCTCGCCGTCTACCGCGCCGCCGGCATCACTGCGGATCCGGCCACCCACCACCGGCCGGCGCCGCTCCTGCGCGACCTCGCGCAGACGCTGCGCGCCGACGACGACCCGGCCGCCGCGACGTTGGCCGCCCGGCTCGCCCCCTGGGTGCAGGGCAGCTTCGCCGACCTATTCGACGCCCCCACCACCCAGACGCCGACCGGACATTTGGTCGTATGGTCGCTGCGGCACCTACCCGATGAGCTGCGCACCGTCGGCACCCTGCTCGCTCTGGACTCGATCTGGCGCACCGTCGACACACCGCGACAGCCGTCGCAGCGGCGGCTCGTCGTGGTCGACGAAGCGTGGCTGCTGATGCGCGACGGCGAAGGCGCCCGCTTCCTCTTCCGCATGTCGAAGGCGGCACGCAAACGCAACGCCGGGCTGACCGTCATCACCCAGGACGCCGCCGACGTGCTCGGCACCGACCTCGGCCAGGCCGTCGTGTCCAACGCCGCCACCCAGGTGCTGCTACGGCAGGCCCCGCAGGCCATCGACGCGGTCGGAGAGGCGTTCGGGCTCACCGGCGGCGAACGGCGTCTGCTGTTGTCAGCCCGCCGGGGCCAGGGCTTGTTGATCTCCGGGGTGAACAGGACAAGTTTCGAGTCGATCTCCTCGGACGCGGAACACGCGCTGTGCACCACGAACCCGGTCGAGCTGGCCGAGGGCGACGAGGAGGACGACGTGTGACACCACCTCTGGACGCCGTGAGATCCGTGCTCCTGTCGCCGCCACCGGTGCCCAGCCCCACGTTCGGGCCGGGTGCCGATCTCGTTCCGCCTCCTACCGGAGGCGGCGCCGTCCTGGTCGACGCCGCCGTGTGGGCCATACAGCGGCCCTGGTTGGCGGCTGTCGCCGCCGGGCTGCTGGTCGTCTGGGTCGGTGCCCGGAACCTGGTCGAGATCCGGCGGCACCGCCACCACGCCCACGGCGCCAGGCTCGTGACGATCGCACCGCCGCCCGAGGTCGACCCGCGCAGCGCGGGCGCGTTGTGGGCGAACCTCGCCGGCGTCCTCACCCCGTCGCGGCGGCGGCGTCTGCTCTACGGCACCTCGCACGTCGTGTGGCAGTACACGTGGTCGGGCCGGCAGTTGCTGATCTCGATCTGGGTGCCCGGCACCGTGCCGCCAGGGGCGGTCGAGGCGGCGGTGCGGGCGGCGTGGCCCAGCTCGGCCACCACCACCGACACCAACCCACCCCCGCCGATCCCCCTGCACGCGTACCCCGCCACCGGTGGGCATCTGCTGCCGGTGTTCGCGGAGTGGCTGCCGTTTGCCGTCGATCACGACGCCGACCCGCTGCGCGCGCTGATGTCAGCCGGCGCGCAACTCAAGCCCGGCGAGTACGCGTGCGTGCAGATCCTCGCCCGCCCGGCCACCCCCCAGCGGGCGGCACGAGCCCGCCGCGCCGCCGGACGGCTACGCGCCGGCAAGACCGCCGTACCGGCGATCAACCCGGCCGCGCCGCTGCTGTGGCTGATCGACGCGTTCCTACCCGGCACCGGCGGGGGCGGCCGGACCACCACGCCCGCCGCCCGTCGGGATCCCACCGTGGAACGGGATGTGCGGGCCATCCTGGACAAGACGGCGCACCCGTTGTGGCAGACCGGTATCCGGTACGCGGTCGCCACCACCAATCAGCGGCCCGGCGCCGACCCGGCCGGCAGGTTGCGGGGCATCGCCGACACCCTCGCCTCCGCGTTCGCCATCCACACCGGCCGCAACCGGCTCACCCACCGGGCCCGGATGCCCGCACCGGTGGCCGTCCTCGCCGCCCGCCGCCTCGGCCCCGGATTCCTCACCTCCGCCCCCGAACTCGCCGCCCTCGCGGCGCTGCCGCAGGACCTCGCCGTGCCCGGCCTGGACCGGGCGCGGGCGGCGTCCATGCCGGCACCGGTCGCCGTTCCCGGCGGCGGGCGTGGCGTGAAGATGCTCGGCGACGCGGAGATCGGTGGCCACGGTGTCGGGCTGTCGGTGGCGGATGCGAGGTATCACATGCATGTGATCGGCTCGACGGGCTCCGGTAAGACCACCCTGCTGGTCAACATGGCCCTCGACGACATCAAGGCCGGCCGGGGCACCGTGGTCATCGACCCGCACGGCGACCTGGTCCTGGACATCCTCGACCGGCTCCCGGCCACTGTCGCCGACCGCGTCGTGCTCTTCGACCCCGACCAGGACAACCCGCCGACGCTGAACCCCCTTGAGGGCGACGACCCTGACCTGGTCGTCGACAACCTCGTGTCGATCTTCGGGACCATCTTCCAGAAGGCGTGGGGGCCGCGGATGGACGACGTCATGCGGGTGGCCTGCCTGACTCTGCTGCGCCACAACAACGTCACCCTGCAGCACATCCCTCCGCTGCTCAACAGCCCCCAGTTCCGGTCGGCGATGACGGTGGACCTGGACGACCCGGCCGGGTTGAGCGGCTTCTGGCAGTGGTACGACGGCCTCAACGACAGCCTCCGATCGCAGGTCATCGGACCGGTTCTGGCCCGGCTGCGATCGTTCCTGCTGCGCGACTTCGTCAAACGCACCATGCGGTATCCGAAGTCGAGCTTCGACATGGGCAAGGTCCTCGACGGTGGGGTGCTGCTCGTCCGGATCCCCAAGGGTGTGCTCGGCGAGGACACCAGCCGGCTCCTCGGCTCCCTGATCCTCGCCCAGGTGTGGCAGGCCGCCACCGCCCGCGCCGCCACAGCATCCGAACGCCGCCGCGACGCGACCCTGATCATCGACGAGGCGCAGAACTTCCTCACCCTGGCCAACTCCCTCGACACGATGCTCGCCGAAGCCCGCAAGTACCGGCTGTCACTCGTGCTCGCCCACCAGGATCTGGCCCAGTTCCCCCGGGATCTGCTCGCCGCCGCGTCCGCCAATGCCCGCAACAAGGTGTACTTCACGGTGGCGCCGGAGGACGCGAAGGTGCTGTCCCGACACACCCTGCCCGAGCTCGGCGAGCACGACCTCGCTCACCTCGACGCGTACACCGCCGCCGCGCGGCTGGTCGTCGACGGCCGGCAGACCCCGGCGTTCACGATGAAGACCCGGCCGCCGAAGCCGGTCGTCGGAGAGGCGACCGCTATTCGCCAGGCCGCCGCCGCGGCGGTACCGGCGCAGGACACCAGCGCTGTCGACGACCTGGTCGAGCGGCTCAGCCGCAAACCCGACGATCGGCGGAACCGTCCGAAGAGCGACCGCACCTGACCACTCTGGGGCAGCGGTGGCGTCGACCGGGTCGCGAACCGGCTCGTCACCGGGATCGCCACCGGTGACCGCCCGGCACCTGCCTCACACCCCTGAGCTGGGCTGTCAGTGCGGCACACACCCCCTGACAGACCCTCCGCGCTGCCCTCTCCCGTTCCAGACACCCCTCCCGATCGGGAGGGAACCCCTTTTCCCCAGGAGAAACACCGTGTATTCCCGTGTTCCGTCCCTCTCCAGCAAACCCGACCCACTGGCGGTCTTCGGTCGTATCGTCCCCCGCGACCACGCCCTGCTGGCCCTGCTCGCCGAGCACTACCTGCTGTCCACCGACCAGATCACCAGCGCGTTCTTCGACAACCGCCGCACCGCGCAGCGGCGGCTCACGATCCTGCACCGCCTCGACGTGCTGCACCGCTTCGGCCGCAGCGGCGCCCACGGCCGCTACGGGTCGCTGCTCTACACCCTCGGGCCCGTCGGCCTGCAACTCCACCCCACCAGCTATCACGACCCGAACAACCCCGGCGGCAAGGCACCGCGCAGCTCCCTGGAACGCGCCAAGCGCATCGCCGGCAGCGGCCAGGTCAACCATCTGCTCGGGGTCAACCAGTTCTTCACCGACCTGATCGCCACCGCCCGCCGCTCCGACACCGTCCGGCTGTCGCGGTGGTGGTCCGAGCAGCACGCCACCACCGTCTACGCCCAGGCCGGTATCCGCCCCGACGGCCACGGCGTGTGGACCGTCGGCGAGACCGCGATCGGGTTCTTCCTGGAGCACGACAACGACACCGAGAACCTCGCCCGGGTCGTGGCCAAGCTGCGCGGCTACGAACGCCTCACCACCTTCGGACCCCGCTACCCCGTCCTGTTCTGGGTGCCCAGCCGACGCCGCGAGACCAGCCTCCTGGGCGTGCTCGCCGGCCTGCGCACCACCAGCCCCATCGCGACCGCCGTGCACGGCCCCGACCCGGCCGGCCGGGTGTGGACCCTCGTCTCGGACCCCACCCACCGCCGGTACCTGCACGAACTGCCCTGCGACCACGGACCCGACACCGTCACCAACCCGCAGCGCTTCGACGACCTGTAGGACTCACACCGCAGGTCAGCGGCGCCGACCGCTCGGCGGTGCAGGTCGACTACTCGCTGCGTCTGTCACCGACCAAGATTTTTGGTGAGAGGCCCGAAGTCTCACAGCGTCGGTGCCGACGACGGCCCAGCGCGGGGCCGGAGCGTCTCACAGTGCAGGTCAACCCCGTTCTTCGGCGGCCGCGTCGCCGCAGCGGCCTGACAGAACAGGCCGCTACTTTTCACGGCACCAACAGCACCCACATATATCTTCACCCCGGTTCGGTCCCACCTCGGAACCACCGCCGCACCCACCGGTGCGCCACGCCCACCCGCCCCAGGGCCGGTCGGCGCCGCGCCGCGCGGCGACCCCAGGTCGCACCGCACCACCCCGCACCACACCTCTCCCCTTCGACCGACCCACGTACCCGGTGGGCCGGTCATCTCCGCGCGCCCTGACGCGCCCACACCCCAGGAGGATCTGCCATGGCCAAGAACCCGGCCCGCAAGGCCACCCCGCCGGCTGCCACGTCGACGCCGACAGTCAGCACCATGATCGTCTGCGTTCCGGACGACCTTCCCCGTGAGTCCCTGACCGCACACCAGCTCGACCGCAACTTCGGTGTGCAAGGCACCCTGTCGCCCCGGTTCTGGGCCAGCGCCATGTTTCTGTGGCAGCGCGGCCAGATGTTCGGACTGCGCAAGGGCCGTCCGGCCTACTGCGCCGGTGGACCGGTACGACTGCTCGACCTGGATGGAATGCGCCACGCCGCCAGCGTGGGAGCGGCCATCCGCCACCAACTGTTCAGCCAGGTCGTGCACGGCACCAGGCCGGCCACCCCGTGGCACGTCTACGAGACCCGCCACCTGGCGGACCCGACCAAGTACCCCTACGACACGGCAGCGGCGGACTTCCACCATCAGCCCCGGGTCAACGCGATCCGGATGCACAACGCCGCCACCTACGGCACTGGGCAGATCGCCCTCCGCGAACTGGAGATGTACCAGGCCGGCTCCATGGCCTACCAGCACCACAGCGCGCTCACCGCGGTCGCGGCCGACGCGCTGATCACCATCGAGGGAGCCAAGCTGGCCCCGGCCAGCGACGCCATGGCCGACCGGGTGACCTACCTCGAACAGGCCCACCGCCTGCTCGCCGGTATCGACCCCGATCAGCGGCTCCTCGCCGTCGCGCTCTGACGTCGGCCGAGACAGGAAGGACACATCCATGGGCCGCGTCATGTTCCTGCTCGACGAGGTCGAGCAACTCGCCGAGGCCTGCCTGCGCGCCCAGCGCCGGAGCACGGCCAACCGCGAGGCACCACCACACCCGGCGCTACCGGCGCTCAGTGTGATGCACGACGAGTTCCACCAGATCTACCTGTCCGGCACCAGCACTTCCGTGGGCTTGAACCACAGCCTGCGGCCCGTCACCTGCAGCCTTCTGGGCTGGCAGGAGACACCGGTGCTAGCCGGCGAGCTCACCGGCAGGCGCTACCGACGGCTGTACCCGGGTCGTCTCGGCGACATCCCGCTACGCGGGCCGGAGAGCGACCTGGTGCACCTCATCCAGTCCGGCGTCGACGCCGGCTGGAGCACCTTCGTCGTCGACTACGTCGACGGCACCGTCATTGCCGGTGTCGGCCGCGGGCGCTTTCGCGCCTCGCACTGACACCCTGCGGAACCGATCGGGCCAGCAGCCGCCATCCCTGTACCCGAAGGATGCGCGCTGCTGCCCGGTCGGCCCCGCCACCACCGCATATCCAGCGGGCTACCGCGATCGCCAAAGGTCCCGGACCAGCGGGTAATTCCTATGGGCGGTGTTCGCCGGGTACCTCGGCCGCAACCCGCCGATCCAGGTTCGGTGCCTCGGACATCAGGCTCCAGTCCTCGTACCTCAGGCGCTTCGCCTGACGTGTGATCCGCCAGCCGCCCCAGGCAGGGGCACCCATTGCGCCACCGGCCGGCGACACGGCCGCCCTTTCCCTCTTCCACGGCCACCACCGGCAGCGACACCCGCGAGCGCCGGTCACCTGCCGCCGGTCACCCCCACCGAAGACGACGGCGACCAGGTCCTGGTCGCCGATATCACCCTGACTGAAAAGACAACACACCATGATCCAACTCCCGATCTGCCCTGTCTGCCACGAGCCGGTGGTAGACCAGCCCGCCGAGAACTGGACCAGCGCCTACCGCAGCGGCGGCACGTGGTGGCACCTCGCGGACAACCGGCCCATCTGCCCAGACGCGGACGGCAACCTCTCCCCGGCGGTCTTCGTCGAGGACCAGCTGCCGATCGACAGCGCAACCAGCGCCTGGATCAACACGATGACCGACCTGTTCGCCCTCAACGGCCCCTCCACCCCCGCCCGACTGGGCAGCGCCATCGCCGCCGCCGAGCACCTGAACCGGTGGCTGCACTTGGCCACCGGGCCCTTCAGCGCGCTGCTGTCCCTGCCCACCGCCGCCGACGTCGCCTCCCTGCTCGGATACCTGCACCGCACCAACCGGCTCCTCGCCCGGGTGCACGCACAGACCGGGTCCTACCTGCTCGACCAGGCCCGGCAGACCCAGTTCACCGGTCTCGACGACAGCGACGAGGCCATCGACGCCGCCGCCGACATCCACGTGTGGCTGCACGACGCCGCCGATTGGTCCGCCCAGTCAGCGCAGGCGACCGGCGTGGCCTGGTCCCGCATCCGTACGCTCGCCACCCTGACCGCAGCAACATCCGGAACGCGAACTGACGAGCAGCGACCCGGCGGGAACAGCGCGAGCCCGGCCGTAGCGCAGGTGCCGCAGGAACTGTCTCCCGAGAATCTGGGTGAACTCGTCGGATCTGCCTTTGGCGACGAGGCCGGCTTCAACCCGGAGCTGACCCGCACCGCCGCGCGGATCCTCGGAACCGCCGCCAGCTACCTGGCGAGTTGCCTCGGCCCGGCCCGGTCCGCCGCTATCCCCAGCCCGCACGACCTCGCCGATCTCGCCACCTCCCTGACCTACCTCACCCACACCCTCATGGGCGGGCTGCGGCACCTCGCCGACAGCCCACGCGGCAGCGAGAGCGACGGCCTCGACGACGCTGACGCCGCCGTGATCCGGGCATCACTCACCGACGCCGTCGTTGCCCTGCGCTTCGCCGCGGGTCACCTCGCCGCCGTCTCCCACACCGCCGCTGGCCCCGAACAGCAAGCGGAGCAGCGGTGACCGGCGGCAGCACACCCGCCGACGATGCCGGCACGACCCCTCACGGCTTGACGGTGGTGGACCGGAGCTTCGGCGAACGCGGGGGAGGCTACGACCTCACCGAGATCCGCCGCACCGGCAGCGGTCACCGACTGCGGGTCCGGATCCACCGCGACCCCTACCCGCGTCAGAGCCACGCCCTCGTCGAGGTACTCACCCCTGCCATGACCTGGACCGTGCTCGCGGACGAATCCCCCTCGGCCTGGCATTCCGCCACGCCGTACCGCAGCACCAGCCCGACACCGCTGGAGAACCTCGCCGAGCGGCTCTTCCAGCGGGCCGTCGCCATCCTTGACCCCGAGTAGGTCAACCCCGCAACAGGCGGCACCAGCTTCAGGAGCGGTGCTCCCGCGATGACCAGGGCGCGACGCGCGGACCTTGGTCCGTTCCCGACATCCCACAGCACGCCAGCTCCGGCCGATGCCCGGCCGAACACGCGCCCGGGCACGGCCATGTGGCCGTGCCCGGGCGCCTTGTCTGAAAGGCCCCGCCGTGGTTTTCATCTCACCCAACGCCGAACAACTCGTCGAGCGGCTGAACGACATCATCCGCCGCCACCGCGACGAACCCGCACTGGACCAACCCGTGCTGATCGACCTCGGCGAACCTGTCCCCATCTCCTACGTCGAACTGGCGGACCTCACCGAGCAGTGCCGCCAGAGCGACTGCCACTGCGCCTACGGCCCGCAGAAACCACCCGCCGGCGCGCCCACGCAGGGCGTCCACCTCGCGGTCGTCATCGGCGGCCACTGGGACTGAACCGCCACGAACGCGGGCAACGCGACCCCGCTTCCGGCACCACCTCACCCTTGCCTACCCCCACCTCACCGTCGCCCCGGCGCCATGCCCGGCGTCTGGGCCTTCGCCGTACCCGATGAAAGGAAACCCCTGATGGCAACCACGATGACCGTCGTCGTCACCGACGACATGGACCACAGCACGGACAACGTCGGCACCTACCGCTTCGCCCTCGACGGCGTCGTCTACGAGATCGACCTCGCCCCGCACAACCTGGCGCGGCTACGCGAGGCGCTCGCCCCGTACATCGCGGCCGGCCGCCGGCTGCCGAAACGCGCCGCGACCCGCAGCAGCGGCGTCCACGACAGCCGCCGCGCCGCCGCCGAGGTCCGCGACTTCTGGGCCGCCCAAGAGCGGCAGTTGGGGCTGCCACCGCACCGCAGCCACGGACCGATTCCCCACACGGTCCGCGCCGCCTACCGCGCCGCCCACTGACCTTCACCGCCGAGGAGACCGAGAGACATGCGCGCTATCGATGCGCTGCCGCGACCGGCAGGCGAGTTCCACACCATCCCCGCGACCGCGACCATCGGCGAGTCCATAGTCGTCACCTGGTATCGGGAGATCGCGACCGACGTCGCCACCTGCGTCGGCCAGCCCTTCGACCACGCCGAGTACCTGCTGCGCCGGCACCCGGGCACCTTCGCCCCGCACCTGCTGTACGGGTGCTTCTCCATCGCCGGCCACACGGTCGCGGTCTCGGTGCTGTGGGACGACCTGTGGCGCGAACCCGGCTACGCCCTGGCCGTCGACGGCCAGCCGGTGCCCCTGGACACCACGAGCACCGCCCGCCCCGCGGCCGTCATCGCCTACGCCGCCTGGCAGGCCATCCTCACCCCCGCGACCCGGCGGAACCACTGATGGGCCGCCGCTGCTTCGACCCGGCCCGGTGGCCGAGGGCGGTGGCCAATGCCCACTGCTGACTACGAGCCGGCCCGGGGCAGCACGGCCGTGTTCTCCGGCCGGTGGCTGCGCTACGAGCCGGTCCCCGGCTTCCACCGCTACCACGAGGGCTACCGGGCCACCGTGCTCGGCTGGTGGAACGGCGCCTGCGAGTTCACCCTCGACCGCGAAGCCGTGACGGCCCTGGCCCAGACGTTCGCCGCGATGGCCAACTACGTAGGCGGGGACTGGCGCACCGTCGACTTCGACGGCCGCATCCTCACCATCGCCCGGCCGGCATCCCTCGGCGGTGGCGTCCACCTCGCCCATCCCACCGGCGGGCGCTACCGCATCGGCTGGGGCCTGCCCTGGCGGCCCGTCGACCCCCGCCGCTGCGACCGCATCTTCGGCCAGCCGTAACCCCACGGACCACCCGCGCAGGCATGAAGGCCCACCGCAAGCGTCGACGGCGTCCCGAGATCCGGTCACCGCACTTGATCACGGGGCGCCGTCGAAGCGTGCATCAGTGCACGCCACACCACCACGGACCGACCAACGACCAACGAGGAGGACACGATGGACAGCGAACCGGAGCAGACCGGCACGCCCAGCGCGCTCGACCGGATCGCCGCCGCTCTGGCCGAACTCGGCCAGGACACCGCGGCCGCGATCGCCCAGCAGGCCGGGGTGGGCTACTCCACGGCCACCAAACGCCTGCGCCTGCTGGAGGAAGCCGGCCAGGCCGAGGCGTTCCGCGCCGACGACGGGCGCACGCTCTGGCGGCAGCCGGCCAACGCGACAGCCAGCGGCGACAGCGACGACCCGCCGCAGGCCACCACGACCGCCATTGACCCAGAACCTGACAACCTGGACGAGTCCCCCGCACCGGAGCAGGACACTGGCACCACGGTGGCGACAGGGCCGGAAGGCGAGCCCACCGGCGACCTGCCCGACGGTGTGCCATCGCCGACACCGCAAGCCGGCCAGGATCACCCGTCAACGCACGATGCGCCACCTCGGCCGGACGACAGCCGCAGCGAACAGGCCACGACCGAGATCGACGGCGACGCCACCTCGGCTCGAGCCGAGGACGGAGCCGCCGAGACCCATGGCCAGGCGGATTCCGGTCAGGACCCCGACCCGGCGGGTAGCGACGACTCCGTCATGGCCAACGGCCCAGAAGATGCCGCGAACGCGCCGACCGGCGGGAAGCCCCGCCGGTCCAAGGGCACCCTGCGCGGGGCCATCCGCGATGTGTTGGAAGCCCACCCCGGCCAGCCGCTGCGGACCAGTCAGCTCTGCAAGGCCATCGACGCGGCCAACGAGGGCAGCGGCACGGCGAAGGCCAGCGCGGGCGCGGTCGTCAACGCCGTGCACAAGCTCGTCGCCGACGGCGTGGCCGTCCAGGTGGTCGAGAGGCCGGCGGCCTTCCAACTCGCCGCGAAGACCGACGACTGATCCCACACCCGTGGTAGCCCGGGGTGGGCGTCGAACTTGGCGGCTCACGCCCACCCCGGTGCTCCTTCAGATCCAAGGAGCGATGCCGAGTGTCTCACCTGTACTTCTACCTGACGGCGGCCGGCGGTGTCCTCGCCGGCCTCGCCGCCGCAGCGGCCCTGCTCATGCGGCAGCGGCGAATCATCCACCACCAGCGACGGGCCCTGGCCGACCGCGATCGGGACCGGTCCTACTGGCATCACCTGGCCACCCACAGCGACACCAGTGACCTGCCGAACCGGCGAGCCCTGCGAAACCTGCTCGAGGCCATGTTCTCGCTCGGGGAACCGCTCGGGCTCGTCCTGATCGACCTCGACCGGTTCAAACAGGTCAACGACACCCACGGCCACGAGGCCGGCAACGACCTGCTGTACGAGGTCGGCCAGCGTCTGGTCACCATCGGGCCACCGGTGGCCCTGGCTGTCCACCTGTCCGGCGACGAGTTCGCCCTCGTCATCCACGGCGACCACGACGACGTCGAGACCGCCGCCCAGGCCGCTCACCGGCGCGTCTCGGACAGCCCGTACAACATCGAAGGCCAGCAGATCGCGATCACCGCCAGCGTCGGCTACGCCGCCGCCGAGCCGCACATGCTGCCCCGCGACCTCCTCCACGCCGCCGACCAGGCCATGTACCTGGCCAAACACACCCGCGGCAGTGCCCACGCCCACGACCCCGGCCACGACCCGACCCCGGACGGCGGCACCCGCTACCGCGACCTGCGGTAACCCGCCCCGCCGACAAGCCCTCTGCAACCCCCTGGAGCCCCGCAGGCCAACTGGCCTGCGGGGCTCACGCACGTCAAGGAGCCGACCACCGTGATGTCCTTCAACGCCGTCCACACCCTCACCGGGTGCCTCCTGGACGTCGAGGCCAACGCCGACCTCCTCGGCTGGGGCCAACCACCTTTGCTGCTGCTCGTCCAGGACCGGCCCGCCCCGTCAGCAGCCAGCGGCACGCGACGCCAGATGCGCGTCGCCCACCTCCCGCTCAACGACACCCGCCTGGGCCGCTACCGGGCCGGTCTCGCGGACTTCCTGCCGGACCTCGCCGCCGCGCTGCGCGCTGACCGGCCGGTCGGCCGGCCCGCCCTGGCGGCCTGCGTCGACATCGGCCTCATCGCCGACCTGCTCGCCGATCCCACCCCCGGAATCCGACTGCTGGCCTGGGCCGTCCGCTACGAGGACGTGCTCGTCGCCCCCGACGAGATCCACGAGGTCCGCCGGATCGACGCCGTCGACGCCGACCGCCGCGGCTACCAGATCACCAGGCAGCGGGATGAGCCGCGTCCCGTGGTCTGCATCGACGAACCCCTCGGCCACGACGACGCCCCGGCCACCCGCCCCGGGCTGACGCGCCTCGTCGAGGCGGCCAGCCGGCCCACCCCGACCTCGTGAAGCACACCAGAGATCAACGCGACCGGCCTCGGTCCCACGCGAGACGACTTGACCTTCATGCAGAGATGAGCGTCGATCGTACCGGTCATCGTCCGAGCCGTTCATCAGGCACGACACCGCCGACCTCGGTCGGACGCTGTCCCCTGTCCGGAACCTGAAGGAAGGTCGCCCGCCATGTCCGACCGGAGCCGAATCCGTCCGTCCCACCGAGCCCTGTTGCCCAGCGATGTCACCGACCGGCTGCTGTGGCGGCTGGCCGTCGACGTCCTCACCGCCCACCAACCCGGGCCCGACGACCGGTGCGTCAACCTGCAGTGCGCCGACCAGAGGCCCGGCCCGTGCACGGCCGCCAAACAGGCACAACGGGCGATGCGGACCGCCCGAGCCGCCGCGCCCCAGCCGGCGCCCCTGCCGCGGCCGGCGGTCAGCAGCCGCGAACACGCGCCGCAGCGGCGTGCACGCGACGTCGGCGGTTTCGTCGGCTGGTTCACCGCCGGACTCGCCGCGACCGCCACGCACCTGCGGTCGCGGATCCCGCAGCGACTACCGCGCCGAGTTCCCGGCGCCGCGCTCACCGCCGCTTACGCCGCGTAGTTCCCGGCCCTGGGACGCAGACAGCCCACGGCCAAGCCACCCGATCAGGAGAACAGCATGACCCTGCGCACCGAGACCACTCTCCCCGGCTACGCGCGAGCCGCCGTCGCGATGAAGACCCGCATGCACGAGTACTGCGCCAGCACCGCCGGCCACGAGTACCACCGGGCCTTCGTCGAGACCCGCTGGGCGGCGCTCTTCCCGACAGACGGCGATGACGCGGCCGACCCGAACCACAAGCTCGTCGACGTGCTCGACCGGGCGAACAGCATGGTGTGGGCCCACGGTGAGGCGTTCGTGATCGCTCCCGCCATGACCGCCGTCGTCGCCGCGGGAGCCGAAGCCCTCGATCTCACCGGCGACCTGCTCACCGCCGACGCTGCCCCCACCGACGGCGGCGTGCTCTTCCTTCCCGAACCCATCTACCACCGCACCCTGGCCGGCCGGGTCAGCGGCATCGCCGCGATCACCTGGACCACCATCGCCTCCCCCCGTGGGCGGTCCTGGCTGATCTGCGGCTGGGCCCACCGCGACGACCCCGACGACCCCCACGCCACCCGCATCCAGGCCTACGCCCGGCAGGACCCCACCCTGCTGTCACGGCTCGGCCCGTACGTGCTCACCGACGTCAACGTGCTCCCCATCGCGCAACCCGTACCCGCCGTCGACCCACCGGACGTCGAGGAACCCGACCGGGACTGGGAAACCGCACCCGACGGCCGGTACGTCATCACCGACGCCACCGCCCGCACGCACGTGTGCGCGGCGATCGCCTACGCGTTCTGGCGCATCCAAGCCCAGCCCATCGCGGTCGCCGCCCCGGCGCCGTTGGACCGGGCCGCCCGCCGCCGCGCCGCACGCGCATCGATCGTCCACGACACCCGCGTGGTGATGCTGCGGCGCACCTCCGCCGTGGCCGAACCCTGCGACGGACCCGCCAGATGGCACTACCGGGTGAGGTTCGTCGTCCGCGGCCACTGGCGCCGCCTCATCGACCGACACGGGCAGGCGTACCGGATCTGGATCCACGCCCACATCAAGGGACCCGACGGAGCACCGCTGCTGCACGGCGAGAAAGTCGCCGTCCTCGCCCGCTGAACCAGCCCTCCGCGCCTACCCGCACACCAGCGACCGCGCGGCCCCGTCGCGGGCCGCGCGGTCGCTGGTGTGCCCACATCCCGCGCTGCCTAACCGATCAAGGAGACACCACCCGTGGGAACCACCTCGCACGCCGGCACCGCCGACCCCGACCCCGTCCAGCCGACGATCACCCGCCACGTCCACGGCGACGGTCGCCCCTCGGCCCTCATCCCGCGATCACGGGACATCCGGGCCGGCACCCCGCGCCGCGACACCGGCGCCCAGGAACCACCCGCCCCGCCCCGCCCCGCGCTCGGTATCGGCCCACCGGAATCCGCGTCTGCCCGCGCCATCCGGGTGCGACCGCGCCGGACCCGCCACCTCACTGCCGGCTGCCGCAGGCCAGGATGAGACTCCGATCCCTGGTGTCGCTGGCCGTGGCGCTCGCCGCCGTGTTCGTTCTCTGCGCCGGAGGCCTCGGCGGAATCGTCCTCGGCGGCAACGCCGCCGCCGGATGCATCCCTGTAGCCGCGTCCTCCGCCGCCCCGCCGTCGACGTCCCCATCCGTGCCGCCGACGGGGTGGACGGCGATCGGTGTCTGGGACAGCGACCAGGTCGGCAACGCCGCCGCGATCGTCACCACCGGCGCCCGCCTCGCCGTACCGGCCAGAGGGTGGGTGATCGCGGTCGCCACCGCGATGCAGGAGAGCACCCTGCGCAACCTGTCCGGCGGTGACCGGGACTCGGTCGGGCTGTTCCAGCAGCGTCCCAGCCAGGGCTGGGGAACCCCTGCCCAGCTCCAGGATCCCGTCTACGCGGCGGAGAAGTTCTTCGGCAAGCTGGTCACGGTCAGCGGCTGGCAGACGATGCCGCTCACCGCCGCCGCCCAGGCCGTGCAGATCAGCGCCTACCCCGATGCCTACGCCAAGTGGGAGGTCCCGGCCACCGACCTCGTCACCGCGATCGCCGACGCCACCGACCTACCCGCTGGTGGCCTGGCCGGGTGCGGGGCCGTCGGCCCGTGGACCCAGCCCGTGCTCGCCCCGGTCGGATCCGGGTTCCGCACCTCGGGCCGCCCCGGCCACGACGGCGTCGACCTCAGCGCACCACGCGGCACCCTCATCCGCGCGGCGTCCGCCGGCACGGTCCGCACCGTGCGCTGCAACGCGGTCTACGCCAGCACGGGCGCGGAGTGGGGCTGCGACCGCGACGGTGACCCCGACCTGACCAGGGGTTGCGGCTGGTACGTCGACATCGACCACGCCGCCGGCCTGCTCACCCGCTACTGCCACATGGACCAGCCGCCGATGGTGACGGTCGGGCAACAGGTCGCTGTCGGCCAGCCGATCGGCGTCGTCGGCTCCACCGGCCACAGTTCCGGCCCGCACCTGCACTACGAGGTGCACCACCACGGCGACCCGAGCCCGGAGGGCGCGGTCGACCCCGTGCCGTTCATGGCCGCGCAGGGCGCCCCGCTCGGCACGCCGCCCGCCTGAGCGGCCCGTCACCATCCCCGATCCCCGCTCGACCCCGAGCGGCCCGAAGAAGGAGAAGCCGTGCCTGATCAGAACAACCCCGCGCCGGGCTGCCCCAGCGCGCCCGAACTCCATACCGCAGGGGGTGACCACCTTGCCGCCGCCCACATCATGATCGGCGACGTCGGGGTCTTCGCCGGGGAGTGGAGCGCCTACGAACACCACGGCCGGAACCGCCACCGCACCGGTTTCGTCGGCCGCCTCGACGCCCAGCGCGGACGCAACGGCCGCTACGCGGTGTTCTCGTGCGACCGTGACATCGCCGAGGAGATCGTCGCCGAACAGGAACGCCTCCGCGACGAGACCCGGCAGCGACTGCGCGCCGCAGGCCTGCGAGGGCCCGACCTCGACGCCGAGCTGGACCTGGCGTACGCGCCGATGCGTTTCGACGGCGACGACATCGTCCTGGACGAGCGGGGCGTCCACGGCAACGCCGAAGGGCTGTCCCGGATCTGCCCGGACGCCGAGGGCCGCTACGTGATCTGCGGCTGGCGGTGGGAGTGGCAGGCGGTCGATCCGGCTGACTGCGACCGCGTCGCCGGCACCCCTCCCGCGGCGTCGGCGCAGCCGGCCCGGATCCCGCTCGTGCACAGCCGGCTGCACGTGCCCCACCACCGGCTCGCCGTCACCAGCCTCACCGAGAGCACCACCCACGACGGGGTGTTCACCGCCACGCTCTGCCTCGACGGCGCACCGGTCGGCGTGATCGACAACTACCTCGGCGAGGGACAGACCCGGCTTCGGCACCACGACCCGGTCAGGTTCAGCGCAGGCGACCTGCGCGACTTCGTCGCCGGTTGCCGATTCCAGCGCCAGCCGACTGACACGGAGACGGTGCTGGACCGTCTGGTCGCGGAGTACGAGCTGGCCACCCAGATCGCGACGCTGCCGGCGAACGGGATCCTGGCCCGGACGGTCGACGCCGACGGCGACTTCTGCGGCACCATCGTCGCCCTCGAGTCTCTCACCGGCCTCGACCAGTTCGACCAACCCGCCAAGTGGGCCGGCCTCGCCGTCTACCTCATGACCTTCGACACCGGCTCGTGCTGCGCCGGCTGGCAGGTGTGGCTGGGCGACACGTGGCACCCGGTGCCCGCCCTGATCGCGATCACCTAACTGCAGCGGGGGTGCTACGGCGCTGCGTGTCGTAGCGCCGAGGTGATTCCCAAGGCCGCCCCTACCCGGGGCAAAACATCTCCACAGGATTCGACATCGCGCACCGTTGGGGCGGGCCAGTAACCAGGCCCGCCCCACCAGCACATTCCTGAGAGGAAGAAACAACAGATGAGTGACTCCACGCGATCACACACCGGCCCTGCGGACGGCGAGGACACGAACTGGTCCACGCTCGGCCGCCGGTTCCAGGAGATCCAGGCCACGATGATCCACGGCGACGGCGAGGCGGCCCTCGGCGGAGACGACTTCTACGGCGAGGCGCTACGACGCCTGCTCACCCGTGGCGACTCGGGCTGGATCACCCGGGCCGACCACGACCGGTTCATCCAGGCGCACCACGTCTTCAGCGGATCGGCGGTGGAGGCCGCGCGGCGGCAGGCACGCCAGGCGCGCACCCGCTACGCCGTCTCCGCCCGGGGGATCCGCGGCGAGCTGGCCGCCTGGCTGCGCGAGGCGGGATCCAACGAGCGGGTCGTGTCGAGCCGGTACCGGCGCGACGGGGTGCTCCTCGCCGCTGACTGGATCGACCCGGCCACCCCGGCGTGGCCCTACACGCGGCCCGAGCGCAGCCAGGAGTCCACGCCGCCGCCCCCGGCCGTGGACCATCGGTGGCCGCGGGTGCTGGAGGCGCTGCACGCGGCGGGCGAGCAGAACGGTGAGCAGGCCGCCGCCTGGTGGGCGCAGTACACCGTCGGCGGGCGCGACCGGGGCGACGTCACGGCTGCCGCCCGCGCTGTGTTGGCCGGTATCGACGCCGGCGACCCCGCCGTCCTGGACGGGTTGCCCGCCTTCGACCTCGCCGGCTACGACGCCGACCGGTACCGCAGCCAGGCACCCGACGACGCACCCGACTGGGACGACCTGTCCGACGCCGAGCAGGCCGCCGCGATCGACGCCGCCCGCGACGGCTTCACCACCGCCGTGCAGGACGGCGTCGCTGCCTCCTGCGCGGCCCTGCTCGGCGACGGCATCGACACCACCGGGTAGCCCTGTCACCCGCCCGACGCGGCGGGCATCCGACCCCTCGCCCTCGGCCGACCGGCCTGAGGGCCTTTCTGTTCACGAGAGGGAGCAACACGTGAGGAAGCCCTGGTACGACCAGCGCGAGCCCACCGGACCCGCCGAGGAGGCAGCCGACGGCCCCCGGGCCAGCCCGGCGACCAGGCCACCCGAACCGTGGCTCGTCGACGGGGGTGGGGAGGTGGCACGGCGGTGATCGATGACGACTACGTCCCCGGCGAGGGTGACGTCATGCCCGCCCTCTGGTGGCGCCTGCCGGATCACGTCGGCCTCAGGAAGCGGTGGCGCAGCAGCGAGGTTCCCGGCCATCCGCTGATCGCGTTCGCCGACGAGTTCACCTCGACGCTGCGCACCGCCGGCCCCCTCTACATCGACCTGCACCGGTACACGGCCTGGGACACCACCTCGTCGACGGACTCCGTCGAGCGGCAGTTCTTCGAGGCCCTCACCGGCGGGTTCCCCGGCATGTTCAGCGTCGTCGTCGATGCCGGCCGCCCCACGGTGTGGCTGGCGCTGCGCCTGACGCGCCTCACCAACCCGATAGCCACCGCGATCATCGACCACCACGACCGCTACTGGGCCCACCGCCGCACGTCGGCGTAGCGGCCACCAGCCCGCCGTAGGCCGCCCGGCGCCCGGTCTCTGGGCCGGCCTACGGCAGACGCCCGACCTGAACACCCGCTCCACGTAGCCGAGAACGGCTACCTGCGCTCTTCCCGCCCGCTGTGGCCCACCCTGCCGCCGCGCGCCCCGGGAAGGGGCGCGCGGCGGCTTCATCCGCCAAGGAGCAACCCCTATGTCCCCTCTGACCCGTATCTTGATCCGCCTGCCTCTGGCCAGCCCAAGGCCCGCGCCTGCGCTGCGCGGACACGACTTGATCACCTCCGACAGCGCGGGTATCCGTTGCACGCCGACCGCGACCATCGTCGGAGGTGCCCGGTGACCTCGCCCGCTCGACCCGCCACGGCCAAGGCCAAGCCCCGACCCATGTTCGGACCCGTCCTGGCCCTGCTCGCGGCCGAACCGCACCGCGCCTTCTCCATCGGCGACGTGGGCAAGCACCTGCCCGGCCGGTCGTCCGGGGCGATCGGCTCCGCGCTGAACCGCCTCGCCGACCGCGGCTGGGCGACGATGTCCACAGGGTCGCCGCGCCGGTACACGATCACCGCCGAGGGCATCGACGCGTTCACCGCCGGAGCCGGCGCCAGCCGCGCCCCCTCGACCACCGCCCCCACGCCCGCAGCGCCCGCCACCCCGGCGCCTGCCCCGACGGGCCCGGTTCCGCCGCGTCCCGGAGCGGTCCTGCGCCCCAACGGCGTCTGGTACCTGCCCCGCCGCCTTGGCGAGAGCACCGACGTCGAGGTGCTGCGCCGGCTGCGCCGCGACAGCATTCCGGTCCTGCTCTACGGCCCGCCCGGCACCGGAAAGACCAGCCTCATCGAGGCCGCCTACACCGATGCGATCACCGTCGCCGGCCACGGCGACACCACCGTCGAGGACCTCGTCGGCAACTACGTGCCGCTGCCCGACGGCGGCTTCGAGTTCTCCTACGGGCCCCTCGTCACGGCCATGCGTCAGGGACGCGCCCTGTTCATCGACGACGCCACCCTCATCCCACCCCGCGTCCTGGCCGCCCTCTACCCGGCGATGGACGGCCGCGCCACCATCACCATCGCCGCCCACCACAACGAAATCGTCACCGCCACCGACGGGTTCTTCGTCTGCGCCGGCCACAACCCCGGTGTGCACGGGGCCATCCTCACCGAAGCCCTCGCCTCCCGGTTCTCGGTGCACGTCGAGGTCACCACCGACTTCGACCTCGCCCGCTCCCTCGGCGTACCCACCGGTGCCATCGACGCCGCGGTCGCGCTCAATGCCCGGATGCGCAAGCACGAGATCGACTGGGCTCCGCAACTGCGCGAGCTGCTGGCATTCAAGCGCGTCGCCGCCAGCCTCGGACTGCCCGCCGCCGTGGCGAACCTCGCCGCCGTCGCCCCCGAAGCCGACCGCCAAGCGGTCGTCGAGGCCCTCCAACGGGCCTACCGCGGCACCCCCGTCACCCCGCTCACCCTCGGCAAGCAGAAGTGAGGTCGACCCGACCATGACCAGCGTTTCCGCGCACCTGAGCACCTCCAGCCCCGCCATTACGGCACTGGTCCCGGCTGCATCGACCTGGAGTCGGTGGTCGGCGGCCTGGACGAAGCAGGCCGCCCAGATCACCAGCCGAGCCGACGCCACCGTCACCGTCATCCCGGCTGACGGCGGCCCACCCGGCTTCAGCTACCCCGCCACCGCACAGATCCACATCGACGCCGACCTCATCGCCGACCCGAGCATCGCCGACCCCCGCCGCCCCGCCCACCGGTCGAAGGTCCCCGTCGCCTACGGGGTCCTGCTGCACGAATGCGCCCACGTCATCCACTCCACATGGAACCCGCCGCCCGGCGTGCCCCCGGTTGTCCGGGAAGCCGCGCTCCTGCTCGAGGAATCACGCGTCGAAAGCCGCTACCGCGACACCCGACCCCGCGACCGGCGGTGGCTACGCCGCGCCATCACCCACATCATCGACCCCGCCGACACCCCCACCGACACCCTCTGGAGCGCCGCCTACGCCGCCGGACTGCTCCTCGCCCGCGTCGACGCGAAGATCCTCTACCCCGCCGACGTCCGCACACCGAGACGCATGATCACGAAGATCCTCGGCGGCAAGCTACTCAAAGGACTGCGCGGCATCTGGCGGGAAGCCCAGACCGTCGGCGACACCGACACCACGCGGATGATCGACCTCGGCGAACGCTGGTGCCGCCTGCTGGGCATCGACCCCACCACCAGCCCGGACCTACCCGCCGACGACGCGGTCACCAACACGATCGCGGCGGCCATCGCTGCCGCCCTCGACGTCATCCTGCACAACCCGGCCGACACGCCGGAACCCGGACGCGGCGGACCCCGGACCGACGTGCCCGGCATCCGCATCGACACCGACGTGCCGATCACCTGGGCCGAACGCGCCCCCGGCGACGCCGAACGCCACGCCGCCAATCGGCTCACCGCCCTGCTGCGCCGCGCCCGGCACCGCGAGCCCACCCGCACCCGAGAACCCAGCAGCACACCGCCCGGACGGCTGCGCACCCGCGCCGCGGTCACCCTCGCCGCCCAACGCGCCAGCGGCGCCATCCCCACCGCCCAGCCGTGGCAGCGCACCGTACGCCGCCCGGTCCCCGACCCCGAACTGACCGTCGGCATCCTCATCGACGCCTCCGGCTCGATGACCGCGTTCGCGAAACCCATGTCCTCGGCGGCGTGGATCGTCGCCCAAGCCGCCACCCGCGCCGGAGCCACCACCGCGACCCTCGCCTACGGCGACCGCGTCACCGTGCTCATCCCACCCGGGCGCCGACCCACCACCGTCCGTGACATGCGCGCCGACGCCGGCACCGAACGGTTCGTCGAAGCCTGCGCCGAAGCCGACCGCCTCCTGCACCTGTCCACCCCCGGCACCGCGCGGCTGCTCGTCGTCGTCTCAGACGGCCACTACGTCAACCCCGACGAAAGCCAGGCCACCATCACCCGGCTTCATCACACCGGCTGCGCCGTGCTGTGGCTCGCACCCGCCAACAAAAGCTGGCCGGCCCGCACGTACGAGCACACCACCACCATCACCGTCGACGACCCCACCACCTGCGTCAACCTCATCGGCCACGCCGCCATCGACGCCCTGAACAGGGCCTGAACCCGGCGGGGATCGGCTTCCGACGTGTGGTCGGGAGCCGATCCCCGCCGGCCCACCTGGTCCGCCGCAAATTCCCCTCGCACGCCTCGGAACGGAGAGCAGCATGCCTGACAGCACCACGACCCTTCCCGATGTGGATTTCCGCAACCGCGACAACCTCGTCGGCTTCTTCACCGACCGACAGGTCACTGCGATGTGGCACCCTTCACCGTCGAAACCCCACATCCAGCGGGCGGTCCTGCCGACGGACCGAGCCGCCGGAATCGAGGCCCGATGAACTCGACGCGCATCGCAGCCGACCAGGCGCGGCCGGTGGTCGCCATCGACGTCGACGGCGTCCTCAACCCCGACCACCCACCCACCGCCCGCCACCTCGGCTACCAGCGACACCACTACGACGGCCCCGACCCCACCGGCCGGCATATCCGCGGCGAGGTGTGGCTGCACCCCGACCACGGCCTGTGGCTCACCGAACTCGCCCGCCACACCGACCTCGTCTGGTGCACCAGCTGGGGCACCATCGCCGCCACCTGGATCGCACCCCGCCTCGGCCTCCCCACCGACCTGCCCGTCATCGACACCGGGCCGGGCGGCGTGCGCTTCGGCCGCCAACTCAAACTCGCCGCCCTGTACCGCACCATCGGGGACCGGCCCGTAGCCGTGCTCGACGACGAATTCGGCGGCCGGGACCACGTCGAGGCCACCGAACGCACCGCCCGCGGTAGCACCACCCTGCTGGTCCCCGTCAACAGCGTCACCGGCCTGCAACGCGAGCACATCGACCAGATCCTCCGCTGGCTGGATCAGAGGGCCGCCGACGGTGGGCTGCCCTCAACTCCGGGCGACACCGTGCTCGGGCGGACCGCACCTGATGGAGACGACACCCCACCGGACGAGGGCTGCGACCTCAGCGTCGGCGACCCGGTGCTACGCAAGTCCCGACTGCTGTCCCGGCAGTGCCCCACGTGCATCTTCCGCCCCGGCAACCCGATGCACCTGACCGAAGGCCGCCTCCGCGATCTGGTGGCCGAGGCGCGGCAGAACGAGTCGTTCGTCGTATGCCACGACACCCTTCCCTACCATCGGGATGCAGGTGTCAAGCCCGCCATCTGCCGAGGATTCGCCGACCGCTACTCCACCCAGGCCCTCCAGGTGATCGAACGACTCTTCGGATTCATCGAGGTTGACCCACCCGGCGAGAACAGCGACCGGTCCGACGACCGGTGATTCTGACGGTCGCGCCGCGAGCACAGCTTGCTCCGCATGCCCAGATCACCTCGCCCGCTCCGAGTCCGACGGCGGACGTTCGGAGACCCCACTCACGACCAGATTCAGGCCTTACGCGCGACCGCCCCGTACATGGCGATGTCCTTGTCTTCGACACCTGGAGTCTCGGCCCCGTCCGGACGCCACTTGTGGACCTGGACCAGCCCTGGCTCCACCAACTCCAAACCGTCGAAGAACCCGAGCGCCGTGGCACGGTCGCGGAAGACGAGGGTCTCACCGAGCCTGTTGTACTGCCGCTGGACCTCGGCCAGCGGGACCGGGTCGAACTCGTCGGTCGCGATGGACATCGCCAGGTAGCTGCCCGCCGGCAGCACGTCCAGGACCTGCCGTACGACCCGCAGTGCTTCCGCGTCGTCCTCGATGAAGTGCACGATCGCGATCAGCAGTAACCCGACCGGCTGGCTCGGGTCGAGGGTCTGCCGGAACTCCGGCGCGGTGATGATCGTCTGGGGGTCGCGCATGTCCGCCGCCACGTAGGCCGTGCGTCCCTGCACTGTCCCGACCATCAGCGCACGCGCGTGCGCGAGCACCAGCGGATCGTTGTCGGTGTAGACCACCCGTGCGGTCGGGTCAACCGACTGCACGATCTCGTGGAGATTCGGTGATGTCGGCAGCCCGGTGCCGATGTCGAGGAACTGCCGGATCCCGCACTCGGCGGCCAGGAAACGCGCCACCCGGTGCATGAAGGACCGATTGGCCTCCATGTGGACCCGCAACGCGGGCCAGATCCGCAACGAACTCTCGCCAGCCTCGCGGTCGGCGGCGAAGTTGTCCTTGCCGCCCAGGATGTAGTCGTAGATTCGTGCGCCGTGCGCCCGGTCCGTTCGCAGATCGACCCCGCGAGGATCCCCGCCACGACGTTCCACCACTGCCTCCATAGAACAATGCCGCCACTCGTGCAGGCGACCCTACACCGGCCACACGCCGTCACTCGCTCCTCTATAGACCACTGGGCTGTTCGGTGGGCGCGGGCTGCAAGCCGGACGCAACCAGGGTGGCAATCGGTGGCACATGTGGAGCGAAGCTGCGCGAACGTCTGGGCCCGATACCCGGCCTGCCCCGAGAACACGTCCTCCTCACTGACTGACGCCATGGGGCTCGCGGTCCAGATGCCACACGGAGCGTCACTGCTCGTGGTGCCCGGACCTGCCACGATCCGCCTCCCGCTACCGCACCGACGATCGTCGCAGTAGCGGGGCGATCACCGGGTGGCGGCTCAGGCCGTCACGCCTGCGCTCCGGCGATCTCCGGAGACCAGCTCGCGCCATCCGAGTGGGGCCGGCCGCGCGAGACCGTCAGAATCGGCCCGGCGACTGTCCATGACAGCGCCGCCGAGGCCACGCCCAGCTCGACGAGGTAGATCGGCGGCGTCCGGGGTGGGCTGAGCGGGTAGACGCTCAGCCCACCCTCGGGCCTTGAGTATGAAACCGGTCCCTTTTGCGTTTGTCGGGCCGGTGTCGGTGTACGAGTTCCAGTGCACAGCCAGGTACGCCAGAAGCACAGGCTGGGATGTCTGCCGCTTCGGCACCGTCGGCGACTGCGAACGCAGCGGCCTCCCATGCTGCTCACACTGGGTACCAGCAGGGCCGGTCGGCGCCCGGATCGCGGCTAGTGCCTCGTCATGCGGCCTTGAACGGGTAATCCGGGTGGCGGATCTTGGACTTGGTCGCGTATCCCGTTTTCGGACGGGCCCGCTGGTTGCGCCAGCGGATGTAGTCACCGATCGCGGCGTCCTGCTCGGCGTGGGTGCGGTGGTCGGTGCCGTTGAGGGCGAAGTAGCGCAAAGCGGCGAACTCGGCTTCGATCCAGTTCAGCCAGGAGCTGTAGGTCGGCAGGAAAACCAGCTCAACGTCGTTGGCCTGGCACCAGGCCCGGACGGTGGGGTGCTTGTGCGGGGAGAAGTTGTCCAGGACCAGATGCAGCGTCTGCCCTGGCCAGCGGCGCCGCAGGCTCTTGAGGAAGTCGAGGAACTCGCTCGATCGTTTCCGGTCCCGGATCCGGTAGTGGATTCTTCCGGTGGCCAGGTCGAGGCTGGCGATCATGTGCCGGACACCGTGGTCACGGTGGTATGTCGCCCGGAGTCGGACCGGTCTGCCCTGCGGTTTCCAGGCTTTGCCCGGCCGGGCCTGCAGGTTCAGCGGCCCGAACTCGTCGACGCAGATGACCCGGCCGCCGGCCGGTGGATGGTCGTAGAGGTCGAGGACCCGACGCATCTTGGCGGTGAAGTCCGGGTCGTTGCTGGCCTTCCACGTCTTCGACGTCTGCCAGGTGACGCCGCGTTCGTGCAGGATCCGCCGGACGGTCTCGATGCTGATCGTGTCCACCTGGCCGGTGGCGATCAGGTAGTCACGCAGCTTGGACAGCGACCAGGTCGAGAACGGCTGGCCGAGGAAGCGGGGGTCACACCGGGCAATCACGCAGATCCAGTCGCGGGTCTGCTCATTGATCTTGTTCGGTGTGCCCCCTCTCCATTTTGGGTCCAGCGCGTCGAACCCCCGCTCGTTGAACGCGTGGATCACGTCGCGGACGTAGTCCTCGGTGGCCTTGAGCAGGTACGCGATGTCGGGCGCCGGCTGGCCCTGGCCAGACATCAGAACGACGATCGCCCGGCGCAGCTTGACCGGGTTCTTCGCGGTCCGCGTGATCTTCTGCAGCCGCTGGCCTTCGGCCATCGACAGCGCCCGCACGAACACCCCCGGGCGTCGTCCCACCCGGCATCACCTCCCACACCAACAGCGAGAGGGACAGCCTGCCCGAAACAGCCTCCGAACCGACGGATTACACGGCCAACGTTCAAAGATGAGGCACTAGATCAGTGCGCGTCAAACTCGATCTCGACTTGGGGTGGTGGCTACCGTGGCGACCACAGCTACGACAGCCGTGTCATCGTCGTCGCAACACCCCTGTGATCGGAACGCCCATGATGATCGATTATAACGTCAGCGACCATTGGTCCGATGCCGATCCCGATTGGCTGAAGTCCCTCGTCTCCTCGCTCGACCGCCGTCACGGCCTCAGCAGCGTTCTGCCGCTCACGGTCATCGTCAAGGAGATCGCCGAGTGGGTCGAGCTTGCTAGCGGCACCGACGCGTGGAGGAAGCCAGCTAACCGCTCCTCTCTCCGGCTAGACCTCGACGAGTCGGTAGGCGCGGTTGGCGCAACCCTCAGCAATCACATCGCAGGGAAGCTCGCCGCATTTCAAGCAGCCCTATTGCAGCTCTCCACGAGCCCCTCGGCGGTGCTCACCCAGCCGCCCGGCACTCGTACTGACGCGGCCTGGACAATCCTGCTCTCCACTGCGCGCGAGCTTCTCGAAGAGCTCGAATCGGACGATGCGGTACGCGCCAGTTGGGACGATCTGGTGGCGACCGCGCAGGATCGGACCCTGGCGCGGCGAGAGTATCGACCTATCGCTGAGCTTCTGTTCGAACAGCTGCAGCGGCGGGGTCTCAGCGCCGAGACAACCTTCCGCGATCTCGTGTCGATCGTGGGCTTCGGCCGCGACCCTAACGATATTCCTATCGGCGAGAAGGACGTGCCCCTCGATCAGCGGCTGACGAACGCGCGCACCTACGTCGGCACACCCGCCCAGGTCGAACCGATCGTTGTCTGGTTGGGCTACCAAGGAAGTATTCATCTTCACCTCTCTGCCGGGCGGGTGTCCTTCCTTGACGCGCACTGGGCCGTTCCGAACGCTGACCCTGGCGGGCAGGACTTCGCCCACAAGGCGGAGCTCTCGGAGGTGGTCCGGGACGGCCTAATATTCAAGGTTGCGAAGATGGTCGATGAGGAGTCCGACGTCGACATCCTTGTGCGCGTCGACCTCGGTAACAGGACAGCTGCTGGTGCAGTCTCGCGCGCCGTCGACATCGTGGACACCATCCTCAATGTGTCGATCCACAGCGCTGGCGGGATCCGTCCGCGGCTGGCTCAGCACGCCGTCATTCGCTCAGGAAAACCTGGCTCCTTTGGCATCTTGGCCGTTTGGCGTGAGACTGGTTTTCCCGACGACTACTACGGGGCTGGGATTACCGCTGACGCGATCGAACAACACGGACCGCGGATCGCCGAGGCACTTGCCCGATCAGAACTCCCCAGGTTCCTGGCTGCGGCCATCGAAGTGCAGACGACAGCCGATCACCCTTTCAGTCGCGATATGGCGCTGCGAAAACCGTCGGAAGCCGACATCAGCAGCGTAATCCCACTCTCGGACCGAGTGGTGCAGCACATCGCTGCGCACGCGGCCATGGACCCGAACGCTCTTTTCGCACTGCTCGGAGAACGCTGGCCGCATGCCCGATGGCTCACGGATCTTCAGCGCGCAGCGGGCATGTGCCTACTCGGCGGCGGTCGGCGCGATGAGCTGCTCACCGAGCTCACGCGTGAATGGCTTTCAAGCCGACCGAAGCAGCCGTGGATTCTGCTTCTTGCCGATCGAGCCAATGACTTCCTGTCGCTGTGCCGCCTTGAACATGAGCGCGCCTGGATCGCGCGAATGTTCACGAGCGTTGCCGACCACGCCACCTATAGCACGCTCATCCATGAATACGCTGCCGAGGGCGAAGTGCTCGAAGCGCGCCGCCGCCGCGTTCGCAACGCGTTGGTCCACGGAAACCCCGCGAGCTTCGCGGTGGTGCAGTCCGTCCGTGAGTATGCCGACTTCCTAAGCGGCAGCGCACTCAACCGTGGGCTCGAGTCTTTCGTCGAAGGCACACTACCCGCCGCAGCTCTGGCGATCAGGACCGACGAGTTCGTCGCAATGCAGCACGGCCAGGATGCCGCAAGCTTCTGGCGTGCACGGATAGCCGCACAGAATTCTTCAAGCGTGGCGGATGGCACCGAACCGTGATCTCTTCCACTCAGCGGGTCTCGCGTCATTCCAGAAAACCTGGTGATCGCAGAGTTTCGATGAACAGAAACGCTCTCATCGGCTCCGCACGTCGAGTACCAGATGACCCAGCGACACCGTCACCGCAATGTCAAGGATCTGGATCACCGAGGAGTTGGGGGCATTCGCCGTAGGTAGGTCGAGATCGGTGCGTGTGCCTTTGCAGCCGTACCTGACTCTGTAATCGGACCTGGACGCCGACAGACCGGCCGTCGTGACGGCCGTTGACGTCACTCGCTCTGGCCGTTCTGTTGTGGGTGGCCGGGGCGTCGCCGTGTCCGTTCCCTGGCGATTCCCGGCCGCCGGGGGTAGTCCGGTGGCAGGTAGCGGTAGACCGAGCGCAGCGACTTTCCGATCTTCTCGGCGAGTCGTTCAGGCTCGATGTTCGGTTCTCGGCGTAGCCAGTAGGCCACTGCCTGAGCGGTTGCCGTGGGCACCTCCGAGTCCCTGTCGTCGTCCTCGTCGTCGAGAGGAGCGTCCTGATCGTCGTCTGTCTCGTCGTCGCTGGTGCCGTCGGTGGCGTTGTCGGTTCGGCCGGTGCCGGTGAACTCCTCCGGCGGAAGTTCGCCCGTCGGTGGGCCAGCGTCGTCCTGGCTCTGCGCACCGTGACCGTCGTGAGGGGCGGGCTCGGGGTTCCGAACGGGCGCTGGCTGGGGTTCTCGCGGGGGGATGGCTGGCGGGTGTGGCGGTGGCTGGGCCGATGTTGGGTGGGGCGTCGGGATCGCGGCGGCGGGGGCTTCTCGTCGGGGCCAGCGGCGGCGGCGGTGGCCGGCTGCGGCAGCGGCGGTGATCTTTTCTGGGGCGAGGTCGGCGGCGAGGAGGGCGGTCAGTGCGTGGTAGTCGGCGGTGGCGGCGAGGCGGGTCGCGATCTCGTTGAGGTCGTAGACGCGTACGGCGATGTCGGCGGTGGTGGGGTCCACGGCGGCGCGGATCTTGCGGTGCAGGACGGTGGCGATGGCGGCGTCGCGGCGTTCCCGGGCGATCGCGGCGCGGGCGGCTGTCATGGATTCGTACAGGTCGAGGCCGTTGGCCTTGGCGATCGTCCGGGACCGTGAGGTGATGACGGGGTGGCGGATCCAGTGGCCGAACACCTCGTAGGCGGGCGGAGTGGGTGGCAGGTCGCCGGTCGCGCGGAGCCGGTCGCGGCGTTGGTTGCCGGCGTGCATGAGCCAGACGAGGTAGCCGAGGGCGGACATACCGGCGTAGAAGCCGCCGACGAGGTGGTCGGGGTGGACGATCCAGTTGAAGGCCACGGCGCCGGCGGCGATCGCGGCGGACAGGATCCGGGCGGCGATCGCCCGCTCGCCGAGGCGGCGGCGTACGTCGGCGTTGGCCATCACCACCACGCCGCCGAGTTCGAGAGCGGCGACGGCCGGGACCGCGACGATCACCGAGATGCCGAGTGTCTGGACGGCACCGGTGACCTGCCCGACGAGGGCGACCAGCAGCACCAGGACGTAGAAGGCCATCCGCATCTGGGCGGTGCGCCGTACGGCGTTGACGAGGTCGGCGTCGAGCGCGTCGCGGGTCATCGGGGTCGTGGTGCGGCTGCCCGGCGCCGGCTGCCCGCCGGGTCGCGGCGGGGTGGGGCTGGTGGTGGGCGCGGCTGTCGGCGGTGCGGTGCCGTTGCGGCGGCCGTTCGCCGCGTACGGGCCGTCGCCGCTGGTGTGGGCGGGGTCGTCGGATGGCCGGTGGTGGGTCGCCTCGGGCGCCGCCGCAGGGTGCGGTGTCACGGGTGTCGTCCGGTGTCGCGGGGGTGGGGCTGCCCGGCGGGGCGCTGCCGTAGGCCGGCGATGAGCCGTTCGGCGAGTGCGACGGTGTCGTCGCTGGGTTCGGCGTCGATCTCTTCGAGCCGGTGGGTGAGGGTGCGGCGCAGGGCGCGGATCTCGTCGAGGTGTCCCAGCGCGGCGTGGGCGCGCATCGCCTGCTGGTAGACGGGTTCGGCGTACGGGTCGTGGCGGATCGCGGCGTGCAGGACCGTGAGGGCTTCGGTGAGGTCGTCGGTCGCGGCGGCGAGGGCGAGGTGCGCGTCGAGGGCTTGGCGGCGGATGCCCTCGCGGTGGGCTTCGATCCATTCGTAGTCGAAGCCTTCGGCGAGTGCGCCGCCGTAGGCGTCGACGGCGCGGCGCAGCGCGGCGATCCGGTCGGCGTCGTCGCGAGCACGTTCGGCGTCGCGTAGGGCGTCGCGCATCCGCCACAGGTCGGTGTCGAACGCGTCCCGGGTGAGGGCGTAGCGGCGTGACGGGTGGGTGAGGTAGGTGGCGGGTCCGCCGGTGCGGGCGAGGGTCTTGCGCAGCGCGGACACGTAGGTGTGCAGGCGGTGTGGTGCTTTCGCCGCCGGGGCCTCGGGGAGCAGGTCGTCGAGGATGCTGTCCTGTGCGGCGTCGCCGTCGTGGACGGCGAGGTAGACCAGCAGTTCGAGCGCTTTGGCCCGCAGCGGCACGGTCGTGTCCATCTCCACGATGCGGGCGCCGCCGAGTACGCGCACCTCGACCCGTCCTCCGGTGAGGGCTGGCTGCTCTTCGCCTTGTTCGGCCGAGGTGTCGCCTGCGGGAGTTGTGTGCGGGTCGGCGCGGGGCGCTACGGCGAGGGCCGAGACCCCGGCGGTGGCTGGCACCGGGGTGTCGGCACCGGCCGCTGCCTGACCCGGCTCGGCCTGGCCCGGCTCGTCAATACCCGGCGTACCGGCTGACGCTGGTCGTGGGCCGTGACCGGTAGTGGGCGGCGGGGGCACGGTCGGTGCGGAGGGCCGGTGTTCGCCGGTGTGTGCTTCGGCGAGCGTGGCGAGCAGGTCGATCGTTTCCGCCGGGGTGAGAACGGCCAGCCGGCCGATGTCTGCCGGGTGCGCGCCGTGGCGGGTTTCCCCGTCGGCGGGTGTCGTGGTGCCGTCGGTGTCGACAACGACGGTATCCCCGTCGGGCCAGGGACCGAGTAGGACTCCGTGGATGTCGAGGCGTTGTCCCTGGGCCAGGAGCGCGGCGATCCTGGCGCGTTCGTGGCTGGCCGTCGCGTCGGCGATGAGCAGGATCGGTGGTTGCGGTTCCTCGTAAGGGTCGGCGTGGCGCAGCTCGGCGATGGTGTCGACCTCGTGCTGGTAGACCAGGCGGGTGCGGTGCAGCGTCTGCGTTTCGAGGATGTCCAGGGCGTCGTCGAGGCCTCCGGTGACGGTCAGGCGGGGTGTCTCGGGCAGGGCTACGGCGGCGGCGCCCAGCAGCGTGGCGGCGGTCGCCGAGCCGATGACCACCCAGCTGCGGGCGTCGGGGTTGTCGATGCCGCCGGTGGCGAGGGCGGCGGTGAGGAAGCCTCGGCCGGCTGCCTCCGCGCCGGGTCCGGTCAGTCCGAGGCCGGCTGGTGGCCACACGGAGACCAGCGGGTTGTCCAGTGCCGGCACGACCGGCACCGGGGTGGCGGACCGCTGGTCACCGGACGGTTCGGAGTCGGCCTGGCCTTCATCGTCGTCGAGGAGATGGTGATCGTGCGCGGTGGCGGTGCTGGCAGTCGTGGTGTCGGGGATGTCTGCCTGGTTGTCGTCCTCGGCTGCGTCGGCGCGCAGGCTGCGGCGGATCCGTGCGACGACGTCGGGCATGCGGTCGAGGTCGGCATCGTCGGTGCGGGTGTGGGCGCTGGGAGGTCGCGGCTGGTAGCGGCGGCGGCGGTGGGCCCACACCAGCGCGGCGGCTGCCGCGATCGCGACGGCGAGGCCGAGGTCGATCCAGCTTCCGGTGAGCAGCGCGATGCCGCTCGGACGCTCCGGTTGGGCCGACGGGCTGGTAGAGGCGGGCGCGTCGGCGGAGGGGCCGCCGGGGGTGCCGACCGGTGTGGCCGGGGCGGGGGTGGGCGGGGTGGCGGGGGTGGGTTCGGTGACGCCGTCGTCGGCGGGTCGGCTGACGGTGGGGCTCGGCTGTGGCGGCGTGGTCGTGGGGTTGGCCGGCTCGCTCGCCGACGGGGCAGGCGCCGGAACCTCTGGGGCCGCCGGTATTCCGGGTGCTTCCTCGGCCGCGGGCGGCGGCGGGGGCGCGGGGGTTGCGGGGCGGGCGGCGGCGGGTGGGACGGCGTCGTCCGGTAGTTCGAGGGTCCAGCCGGGGTGGATGAGGTGAGGGCTGGTGAACGTGCCGCCGACGGTGTCGAAGTGGGTGCCCCGGTTCAACGCCCAGATCTCCGGCCAGCGGTTGGCGTCGCCGAGCCACTCCTCGGCGATCTCCGACAGGGTGTCCCCGCGCTGCACGGTGCAGGTGTAGTCCTGGCCGGCGGCGACGAGGGTGATCTGGCCGGCGGCCAGCCGCAGGGCAGGAGCTGCGGCGGCGGGCGCCTGTGTCGGGGCGGGTGCGGCAGGCACGGCCACCGCCGTCTCGGGGCCGATGTGGGACGCGGGGGCGCGGTGTCCGGTCGCGTTGGCGGGCTCGGTGAGGGCCGGTGCCGCCTGGGCGGCGGTGGCGAGGACACCGCCGGCGACGGCGGCGACCAGGAGCGCGGCGAGTCCTCGGGCGGGGGCGATGGCTTTGGGCTGTGGCAGGCGGATGCCCGCCACGGTTTCGGCGATCTCGGCGATCAGCGACCAGATGAACGCCGCCCACGCGATCCAGAGCAGGCACACGACGGCGTTGCCGAGCATGCTGTCGGTCAACGGTGAGGTGAGGGCGACGCCGACGTCCGACCAGGTGGGAACCTGGCGGGGCAGCGGCCAGCCGACGTAGCGCACGAGCGCGTACGGCACGCCGGCGGTGAGCAGCGCCAGGAACCCGAGTCCGGCCAGCCGGCGGGCGGTGGCGGCGAGGAATGCGAACACTGGGTCTCCCGGTGGTGCGAGGCGGCTCTGGTCAGGAGGGTGCGGTGACGCCGGTCAGCGGGGTGGCGGTCGCGGTCGCGGACACCGGCAGACCGGTGATCCCGACGATGGTCAGGAGTTGTGTCTTCCGTGTGGCGGTGATGGCGACGGTGACGGTGGTGGTGGACGCGGACACCGTGACCTGCCCGTCGGCGGTGGCCTGCTGGGCGAAGGCCCGCGCCGCGGCGGCGGCCTGGGCGGGCTGGAGTTGGATGGCGCCTGTGGTGCGGTAGGTGGCGAGGTCGATCTCGCGGGCGCCGGCCCGGGCGGCGGCCTGCGCGACGTCGAGCAGCCGGACCTTGTCCGACATGCCCAGGCCGAGGTCGAGGACCAGGCCGGCGAGGACCAGGACGATGACGACGCCGACGATGGTCCACGGGGTGACCTGGCCGCGGTCGTCCCGCCGGGCCCGCTCCAGGCGGGTGCGTAGGCGGTTCACGGGGTCGACCCGATGTACCGGTCGACGGGTTGCGACGAGGTGGCCGACAGGGTCACCGTCCCGGGCAGTCCCAGGCCGAACAGGTCTTCCAGGTGCACGGTGCACACCACGGTGGCCGAGACCACGCCGCCCGGGATCATCGCGCCGGTGCTGATCGATGTCGTGTGCGGTTGGCAGGTCAGGTTCCGTCCCTGCAGGGTCGCCGCGGCGGCGTCCCTGCCGTCGGCGATGGCTGCGGCGGGGGTGCGGGCCAGGGATGCCTGGCGGGCCGCCGCCGCGGCGGCGGCGTTCACGTCGCTGTCGGCGGAGGCCAGCCGCAGGCAGGCGACGACCGCGAGGGCGGCGAGGACCATCAGCGGCACGTAGGTCAGGGCGATCTCGGTGCTTACCGAACCCTCGTCGCCGCGCAACGCGGCCAGGCGCTGGCCGTAGGGCCGGACGGTGTCGGCGGGCGCCGTGCGCGCCTTCACCGGCGGCCTCCGCCGGCTGCGGCGAGGCCGAGGGTGTCGAGGTCCGGGCGGAACCGTTCGACGGGTGCGGACACCGTCGTCGACACGGACAGGGACAGGAACGGCACGACCTGGGGTGCGGTGGCCGTGATCTGGACGGTGGCGGTGTCGGCGGTGCGGGTAACCGCGATCCGCCGGTCGCTGACGAGGCTGCCGGCGACCTGGGTAAGCACGGTGTCGGCGTCCGCGCGGCCGGCCGTGATCGTGCCGCCCTCGATCCGGGTGGTCTGCAGCGCGTGGTTCGCCGCGTGCTGCACGGCGAGCTGGGCTATCCCCCAGGTCGCGAACTGCACCCCCAGCAGGACGAGCAGCATCAGCAGCGGGGCGTAGAGCACCACCTCGGTGGTGACCGACCCGCGGTCACCACCGAGCCGGCGGCAGCGTCTGGTGCGGCGTCCGGTGCTCATGGCTACAGGGTGATGCCGGTGATCTTCGTGATGATCTTCGATTGGAAGATCGCGTACACGGCGGCGACGAGCAGGACCAGGAACGCGATCCATAGCACCTTCTCCGTGGTCTCGGAACCGCGGTCCTTCGACTCGCGTAGGCGGTGGATCCGGTCGGTGAGGGTGAGGTGGACAAGGGTCAGGAGGGCGAGTGCTCTGGGCACGAGGGGTGCTCCTTCGGTGCGATTCTGTTCGATCTGTGCAGTTTTAGAAGGTGTCGATGGCGGCGACCGCCGGGTAGAGGAGGAAGATCATGTAGCCGATCGCGAGGAGCATCACCGGCATGCTCATGCGTTCGGTGGCGGAGTTGGCCTTGGCCTCAAGGGCGTTGGCCTGGTGGGCGCGCATGGTGGCGGCGCGGATACCCAGCGAGGTGCGGATCCGGGCCCCTTCGGCGCCGGCGAGGCTCATCGTGGCCGCGAGTTCCTGCAGCTCGACGACACCGGTGTCTTCGCCGAGTTGACCGAGGGACTGCCAGGGCGGCACCCGCAGCAGCCGGGAGGTCGCCACCGCCCGGTTCAGCCGGGCGGCGGCCCAGCCGTTGGTGTCGGCGCAGGCGTCGTCGAGGGCCTGCTCCAGGCCGGCGCCGCCGGCCAGGGAGATGACGACCAGGTCGAGGACGGCTGACAGGGCGTAGCGGAGTTCGTCGCGGCGCCGCTGCGCCTCGGCGTGCACGGTGGTCTCGGCCAGCCACCACCCCCCGACGCCGCCGGCCAGGGACGCCCACAGCGGAATCTGGGCGCCGAAGGTCGTGCCGCCGGAGGCGAGCAGCGCCATCACGACGGGCGGGAGCAGCAGCCCGGCCAGGACCGCGAGGGTCTGGTCCGCCAGGTGCACGGCCACTGGCCGTTCCAGGACCGCCAGGTCCGCCCGGGTGCGGGGCCGTGGCAGCCCGAAGGCCCGCCACGGGGTGGACAGGACCCGGGTACGCCACGGCAGCGGATCGGCGGCCGGCGCGGGCGGGCGACGCAGGGCATCGAGTGCCCGCGCGAGCGACGGGCGGGCCGGCCGCAGGCCGGTGGCGATCAGCAGCAACCCGAACCCGGCGACCGCGCCCGCGGTCAGGACACTGCCGGTCATGCCGACGTCCGTGGCGCGCTGAGGATGCGGGGCGGCTGGGGAATCCGCGAGGCACGGGCCAGCCACCAGAACCCGCCGGCGAAGACGCCACCGACCGCCAGCAGGACCATCTGCCCGGTGAGCGTGCCGTAGGGGGCGAGAAAACCGCGGTTGAGCAGGATCAGGCCGGCGACCATCACCACACAGGTGCCGGTGATGACCCGCGCCGCCGTGCGGGTCGTGGCCCGCGTGGTCGCGACCCGCATCCGGATCTGCGCCTGCTCCCGGGCGGTCGCGGCCAGACTCGTCAGGCTCTCGGTCAGCTGCCCGCCGTGGTAGCCGGCGGCCTGCTGCAACGCCCGCACCACCAGGTCGGCGGTCGGGTCGGTCAGCTCGTCGGCGAGCGCCCTCAACGCGACGGGCAGCCGCACCCCGGTGCGGACGGCGTCGGCCAGGCGCTGCACCTGCGCGCGGATCGGCGCCGGGGTGACCGGGGCAGTCACGGTGATCGCCTGCTCCAGCCCGGCCGCCGAGGACAGGGTGTCGCGCAGCAGTTCGGCCCACGTCGCGACCGCCTCGATCCGCGCCAGGGACCGGTGGTGGTCCCGGTCCGGGCCGAGCACACGGGGCAGCGTCCAGACCGCGACGGCGGTGAGCAGCGCGGCCACCGGCCAGCGGGTCAGCACGGCGGCGGCGAACCCGCCGACGACGGCGGCGACCGCACGGGTACGGTCCGCCGACGTCCACACCCGGCGGGCTAGCCGCGACGGCGTCGGACCGGCGGGGCGGCGGCGCAGCCCGTCGATGATCAGGATCAGGCCTGCGGCGCAGGCCAGGCCGAGCAGAATCGGACGCACCGCTACCACCGGTCCTTCGCCAGGAGGTCCGGGTCCAGGCCGGCGGCTACCAGTTCGTCGAGGGTGTCGGCGCGCATCGGCGCCGCCGGCACCGCCCGGCCGTCGCGGGCCGGCCGGTAGATCTCGTTGCTGGGCACCTGGGTGCCGTCGGTTTCCAGGACCTGCCGGATCGAGGACACCACCCGGGTGCCGTCGGTCGCGGTCGCCAGGTGGATCACGAAGTCGACGGCCTGGCCGATGAGCATGTTCGCCGCGTCGAACGGGTACCGCTCCGGGGCCTGCATGACGTAGGTCGCCAGCCGGGTCAACGCCTGCTTGCTGGACGAAGCGTGCAGGGTGCACATGGAGCCGTCGTTGCCCTGCGACATCGCCATCAGCATCGGCACCGCCTCGGCGCCGCGGGACTCCCCGACGATCACCCGGTCCGGGCGCATCCGCAGCCCCCACCGCACCATCGTGGCCATGTCGATCCCACCGACACCTTCGAGGTTCGGCTCCCGCTGCTGCAACGCGGTCGTGTTGGGATGCTGGTCGGCGTCCTCGTCCAACCCCAGCTCGTAGGCGTCCTCGACCGTGACGATCCGCTCCAACGGGCTCATCGCCCCTGCGGCGGCGCGCAGCAGCGTGGTCTTGCCCGCTCCGGTGCCGCCACTGATGACCAGGTTCTTGCGAGCCCGGACCAGGGCGGCGATCAGCTCCCGCAGACCCAGGGTCAGCTCGCCGCGCCGCACAAGGTCATCGAGAGTGACCCTGCGCAGCACGTTGCGGCGGATCGACAGGCTCGGCCTCTTGCTGACCGCCATGACCGCGAACAACCGCTGCCCACCCGGCAACCGCAGCGACAACCCCGGCGAGCCCCGGTCGAAGCGCCGCTCCTCCTGACCGCTGCGCGCGGCAGCGACCCGCACCAACCCGATCAGGTCCTCATCGGAGGCGGCCACCGCGGCCACCCGCTCCACCCGGCCGCCCGTGGTCCGGATCCACACGTTGTCGCAGCCGTTGACGAAGATGTCCTCGACGTCCGGGTCGTCGACCAACCGCTGCAACCCGCCCAACCCCGTGAAGCTGTCCCGCAGCGCCCGGGCGACCGCCGCCTCGACCTGCGGCGTCAGCGGTGTCCGGCCCGCCGCGATGTCCGCCTGCGCGTTGCCGGCCAACTCCTCGGCGATGTACCCGGCGATCAGCGCGCTGCGCTGCGCCTCGGCCAGTACCGCACCCCGCTGGGCGAGACGGTCGCTGACCCGCCCCCGCAGCCGGGCCACGACATCCGGCGGCGCGGCGATCCCACCGGCAGGACTCGGCACCGTCATCGGGACACCACCTCCACACCCGCCGCGTCACGGGCGTTCGGCACCCGCTGCCGCACCGTCCCGGCCAGGTCCCGCAACGCCCGCACCAGCGGCGTGCGATGCCAGGTCCGGCCGGTCAACCTGCCGCCGAGCACTCCCGCGCCGCGCGGGTCGCGGGGCAACTCCGCCCACACTGGAACCCCGAGCCTGCCCTCGATCTCCGCCGCCGGGTACACGCCCTTACCGACGAGCACCAGCCCGACCCGGTCGGCACTCACCACGTCCCGCAGGCCGGCCAGGCGGGAGTCGAGGTGGTCCAGGTACTCCGTCGTCGGCGCCACCACCAGCACCACGGCGTCCGCCGCCGCCAGGAGGTCCACTGCCGGGCTGGCCGGGTAGAGCCGACCCGCGTCCACGACCACCGTCGGCGCGAGACCCCGCAGCACGGTGCCCGCATGGCGGGCGAGCACACCGACCGACCCGGCCGTCACGTCAGCAGATCCCGGCGCCACCACCACGTCGACCCCCAGCGGGAGCCGCTGCACATGTTCGCCGAGCATTCCCGCGCCCCCGTGCCGGGCTGCCGCCGCCAACGATGCCAGCCCCGGCTGCTGCGCGAGCCCGAACCGGGCCGCGAGAACCCCACCCGACGGGTCCGACTCCACCAGCAGCGTCTCGGGCTGCGCCCATCCCGCCGCCAAACCCACCGCGACCGTCGACACTCCCGGCGACCCGGACGCCGACGCGCACACCACCAACATCTGGCTCACCCCTGCGGCCCGAGCTGCACCAACGACACGTCGCCTGACGCCGACGCGACCGCCTCGGCGGTGTCCGCCGCCAACAACAGGGTCACCAGTTGGCTGCCGACCTGGTCGGCGCCGACCTCGACCGACACCACCGTGGCCACGCCACGGTGCACCCCGGCCACCGAGTTCGGTCCCGTACTGCTGCCCGGTTGCGGCACCGGCTGCCCTGCGGTCACCGCCGGCACCACGAGCACCACCACCCGCGCTCCCGCCGCGAGCCCGGCCGGGGCACGGCCCGGCTTCACCGGCAACGCGATCACCGCCTGCCCGGCCGGCGGCCACGCCACCGGCCCCACCTGCTCCGCCGTCAGCAGGCTGCCCGCCGCGAGAGGCACCGCCGCACTGCGACCCACCCATTGACTGCGCTCACCGGCCGGCAGCAACGCCAGACCGGAGGCGTTCGCGACCCGCACCACCCTCAGGTCCGCGTCCGCGATCACCTGCCCGGCCGACACCGGCCGCGCCACCGCCAGGTACGACTGGTCCGCGTTGACCCGCAGTTCCACCTGCCAGAACACCACTACCGTGGCCAGGACCAACAAGGCTCCCAGAACCACCCGACGGCTGCTGCGACGTCCCGGCCGCGACGGCACCGCCGCACCGGCCTGCCGCGTCACATGCTGCCCCGCTCGGGGACGCTCAACGGTGGCAGTCACCGCTACCCCGCCACAATCGCCTGGGACTGCGCCACCGGCAACGCCACCGACGACGATGTCGTCAACGGCGGCACCGTGCCGCTCTGCCCACCACCAGCCCAGCTCACCAACCAGGTCACCGTCGCCCGCAGCGTGAACACGGCACCCGGCGCACCCGCGGAACTCACCCGATACGTGTGCCCACACGACGACACCGCCTGCGGATCCGTACCCGCGCGCCACGGCAACCCCGGCCCTTGGCACACCACCTCAGCGGTCCCGTCGCCCGGGCTCCACACCACCCGCACCGGCGTCGCGGTCGCCGTCACCGACATCCCCGGCACCGACGCCGTCGCCCGACGCACACCCCACGTCGGCCCATCCACCCACAGCCACACCGGCACCTGAACCAGCACCCCACTCGCCGCCTCAGGATTCGTCCGGATCCCCGGCGCCAGAAGCCGCAACCGCGACACCGCCACCTGACCCAACGCCTGCGGATCAGCCACCTGCCCCGCCGCCAGCCACATCGCCTGGCTCACCGAAACCCCACCCTGGTCAAGCTGGCAAATCTGCTGGTACCACGCGCCTCCACCGGCACCAGAGGGAGCCGGAGCCTGCGGCTCGAGACGCTCGTACCTGCACTTCGACTCCTCACCGCCGCCGGAGTCAGAACCGCCACCACCGTTGTCGCCACCACCGTTACCGTTTCCCGTGCCGCCCGGAGTGCCGACGGACACGGTGCATTCCTGAGCGTGAGGAAACTGCGAGCAGTCGATACCGCCAATGCCATCACCAGCGTGCGCAGTAGGAGTCAGGAGGATGAGGCTTAAAAAGCCAACCGCAATGATTAGCAGGGATCTGCTTTTCCATCTCGTCAACTGCATGTGCCCACCGCCTGTATGCCGAGGCCGGTTACTTTCCAGCCTTCGCCGGTACCGAGATTCGTGGCCGTAGCTTTCGTGAGTCTGCGTCCACCCGACTCGTCATCGACCAGGTCACCGGACGACGTGTAAGTGAGGAACTTCTCGGTGTTGAGGCAGTCAGCGATGCTCACGGTCGCGGGCTGATTCGACAGGTTGACCTCGGTCACCTGGGGGGTTGCGCCGAGTTCACCCTTGATGACGTGTCCGTCCCGCCTGGCGTTGGAGAGCCCTTCGCGGAGAGTCGCAAGCGCCGTCCCGCTCGCGTGCTTGGCGAGATCCGGCTCGTCTGGGTTCGCCGTCAAGCCTGCCTTGGCATAAGCGCTCCACATGCCGCGGTAGGCGTTCAACGCGAGTTCCTCTGCGCTTCCGCGTGCGTCCTGCGGAGGCGCAGACATGGCGGGAGTCGTCGGCCCGGCCTCGGTTTCCGGGCTACCGCCGCCAGTGCATCCGGTGAGCAATCCCACCGCGATCGCGACGCCTAGAACCGCAACCGGTCGGGCGAAACGCGAGGAAGCAAGAAAGCTCTGGCAACTTCGCAAGCCCTCTTGGCATTGCCGCTCACTGATAGTTACTGAACTCCCGGCGCCATGCAGTTGCCGGGCCTCGATCGACCCCACCATGAATCCCCCGTGGAAGTTCCACATCTCAATGTCTGCGATCACCTCTACACCCTTCACCCACGGTTACCGCAACGTGATTACCTGTCGGTAGTTACCTTTTAGTAAGCCCCCCGGCCCGCGACATATGAGGAAGAATCGGGACGAAAATTATCCCGGATGTCAGGTTAGCGACACTATGACCGAACGGAATGGAAGCCGTAGAATCTTTTAACCGTTGCGAAGGGGTCGCCGCATGAGCGCCGTTTCCGGGAGCCCTGCACCGCATGAGCTCGCCGCCGAGTTGGGTAGGCGCCCCCACGCCGTCCTAGCTCTTGTCACGTTGAGCAATCACGGCGAAGGCACCATCGAGCAACTCGGACTCGACCGGGCCTGCCGCGCGCGAAAGCACCTCGGCGAGGACCTGAGCTGGCTCGCCGCCGTCGGCCTCGTGCGGCGAGACTCGCCAGCGGGAACATGGGACATCCCCGACCCGGGAGCCGTCTACCGCCTGTCCGCGCTCGGCGCAGCGCTCGCCGACTCCCTCGCGGCCCTCGCCCACGCGTGCGGGACCACACCCACCCATCGCCAGATAGATCCAAGAACCTCTATTAATGATGGGCTTCTACCTGGCTTCTGACGAAATCCGCTATTCCCGAAGCGCGCCGCGCCCCCTACACTTCCCCGGATACTCGACCGGACGGGGGAAGGTGCATGCAGGAGTTCGAGACCTTCTACGCCGCTGTCAAACTCTGTGGACACCGTTGGACCCTTGAGATCCTGACGTCGCTGCAGCAACAGCCGATGCGCTTCACCGACCTGCTCCAAACCATCCGGCCCACGCCGAGCGCGAAGTCCCTGAACGAGGCACTCCGCCGGATGCAGGACCGGGACCTGATCGGTCGCAGCAGCAACGACGAGGGCCTCCTGTACCAGCTGACGCCCGCCGGGCGGCAGCTCATCCCGCTGCTCCTAGGGTTCATGCAGGAGATCCAACAGTGGGCCGAGCGGTACCACGACAGCGCCGCCCCCGTGACCAGCACCCGGCCAACCAGCAGGCCGTGACCGCGCCACCCGGCCACCGGCAAGGCACGGGCTGATGCGCCAGGCGGTCATACTCGCTGCTGGCATCCTCGGCGCAGGTGCCGGCACGCTGATTCCGCGACCGACCTACCGGTTGTCCGTCCCGACCGACTCGCCACCGCGTGCCGTCTGCCATCACTGCCAACTGGCCTTCCAGCCCGGGGTGCGGGGTTGGGTCGTCGTCGGCAACCGCTGCGCAAACTGCGCACGAAACCTCGGCCCCGCGTGGCCGCTGCTCAGCGGCATCCTCACCGTCACCTCGACCGCCTTGGCCTGGCGGCTGGACCCCACAACCACAGAAGCCCTGGTGCTGTTGGCAGCGTGGCTCCTGGTAGCCAGTGCCGGCCTCCTGCTGGCGTGCGTAGACGTGGTAGTACGACGGCTACCCACCCCAATCGTGCTCGCCACCGCAGCCACCCTGGTCGGAATGGCCAGTGTCGCTGCCACCGTCGCCCGCCAGCCCTGGATCCTCGTCAACTCCATCACGGCCGGCGGACTGCTCGCTGGGGTCTACCTGCTACTCGCGCTACTCGGCGGCGGAATGGGGATGGGCGACGTCCGACTCGCCGGAATGCTCGGCCTGGCCCTCGGGACTACCAGCTGGACTGCCGTGCTCCTCGGGGCGATACTGCCCTACCTCCTCGCCGCACCCCGCGCCGTCGCCCTTGGCGTAGCCGCGCGCGGACACAGCCACCTCGCGTTCGGGCCGTACCTGGTCAGCGGAGCGGTGTTCGCGGTCCTCGCAGCCGGATAGCCAGATCCCGGTGCCTACTGGCCGACCTTCCATGGGGCATGCGGGGGCGAAGTCGTCGGGGCCGCCTGCATAGGCGGCCCCGACGAGGAAGGCTGTGGTCTCTGGCGTGGGTGGCCGCAGTAGCGACCAGAGCACGTTCCAGGACCCGGAGCGGGGAACTGCCGCTCGGCGTGACCCGTAGGTCAGAGGCCGATCTCGGAATCAGCTGAGCATCCTGCTCCGCCCTACCGGAGGCATGGCCCCCATTCGGGTACGTCATCGACGTTAGCTTCCGCGTCGCGCGGATTCAACCGAGCAAGCGGAGCATGACGGGACGCACGCGGCGTGGCACGCGCTCGCGACCCAGGCTCCCATGTAGAGTGCGAGTCCCTCTTCTCGTACGCCATTCGGCTGAAGCTTTCTGCGCATCTGGGCTCAAAGGCTGGGGGCCGACTCGTGTCGATCAGTGATTCGGACATCTCGAGTGCGCTTTCGGCCTATCTTGCACGCTATCCCGACGATGCCGTGTCGCTGTCCGAGCCGCTGCGGTTGCTGGCTGAAGGGGCGGGTTTCGCCTCGCGACGAAACTTCTCGATGCACGTAACTGTGGGTGCGCTCCTGGTCTGCGGCACGGATGTGCTGCTTGTCGATCACCTCGCCTACGGAATACCCTTGCAGCCTGGAGGGCATCTTGAGGCGGCTGATTCCACGCTGATCAGCGCCGCCGCGCGTGAGCTGGTGGAAGAGACCGGTGTTGACCCCAGCGGACTCTTCCCTGCGTCGGAGGTCCCGGTCTACGTCGAGTACGGGAAGGTTCCGGCACGGCCCGCAAAGGACGAGCCGGAACACTTCCAACTCGACTTCGGCTACTCGTTCGTGACGGCGCGGGCGGAAGTAGGGCATATCCAGGAGACGGAGGTCCGGAGTGCCGCGTGGTACCCGCTCTCCACGGCGCAGCGGCTTGTCGGACGGCGCATTGCGCGGGCGGTGACCACGCCAGCGTGAGGCGGTTGACCGGCCCGGCAGATCTCGCCCTTCAGGCGGGCGCCGTTGCCCCCCGGGCCACAGCCAGATCTTGGCGTTGCTGTTTCGATGTTGGCCCCGATGTCGTTCATCCACTCGTTCGAAGAGCGATCTGCGGTCCGGCTTCCACTCGAGCGCGAACAGAACGCGACGATGATCCGGTCATATCAGAGCCGTCTGGCGGCTTTGTCGCTGGGCGCACGTGTGGTCACTCATGCCTACGTCGGCGGCTCCCAGACGACGATCATCGTCGGGATGGGCAGCCCCGGCGTCTCAGTCTGAAGCTGGGGCAGCGGTACCCAGTCCACGCCCCCCATCGCCGGGCAGTCACAGGGCAGGCGGTCATCACCGAGTCTCGGTTCGCCGTCGGCGACCTGCACCGCGAAGCAGGAGGTCAGACCCGGACGGGTACGGCACGTCGAGCAGATACCGCACGGCCACGGGCCGAAGACCGACTTCCTCGACAACCTCGCGACGGACGGCGTCCTCGGCTGTCTCGCCGACGCCGATGCCACCACCGGGCAGTGTCCAGTACCTCTGGCCGTCGTGGCGACCGGAAGGACCGCGCTCCCGCACCATCAACACCCGGCCGTCGCGTGCGTTCACCGCCGCCGCTGTGTCACTGCGAACTCGCCTCTCCGCTGAACGTTTGCGTACCCGTTCCGCGCTGGCCTTGTCGCGACGACAACGCGCTCTGTGGGGTTGCGAGTGGGGCCTCCTCCGCGAGACGCGCTGGGTGTGCCGGTCGCTTGACCATAGGCAATGATGGCGGGCATGCGGCTGCTCATACTCGGTGGAACCTGGTTCCTCGGGCGCACTCTCGGTGAACTCGCACTGGCCTCAGGATGGTCGGTGACGACCTTCAACCGCGGCGTCTCCGCCGCCGACCTGCCCGGCGTTCAGGCCGTCCACGGCGACCGGGAACGCCCCGAGGATTGGGCGAGACTGGCCGAACACGGCCCGTGGGACGCCGTCATCGACACGATCGGCTACGTCCCCCACCAGGTCCTCGCCGCCGCGAACGCCCTCGCGCCGGTCGTCGGCCGCTACGTGTTCGTGTCCTCGGTCAACGTGTACACCGGCTGGCCGAACGAGCCCTTGCACGACGACTCACCGGTCTTCGACTGCCCGCCGGACGCCGACGCGACCTTCGGCGCCGACCTCGGCTACGCCGGCCAGTACGGGGCGCTGAAAGCAGGCTGCGAGAACGCTGTCGTCCACGCTGTCGGGCAACAGCGGGCCGTGGTGCTGCGGCCCGGGGTGATCCTCGGGCCTCGCGAGTATGTAGGTCGGCTGACCTGGTGGCTGGCACGCGCTGCCCGGGGCGGTCAACTGCTGGTGCCGGGGCCCGCAGAGCGGCCCATCCAACCGGTCGACGTGCGCGACACCGCCGCGTTCGCGTTGGCCCTTGCGGCAGGACGGGAGCATGGCTCGTTCAACGTCACCGCACCGGTCGGCCACGCGACGTTCTCCGAGCTGGTCGACGCCTGCGTCGCCGTGACGGACGCCGGCACCCGGCCGGTGTGGACCGACCCGGACTGGCTGATCCAGCAGGGTGTGCAGCAGTGGACGGAGCTGCCGCTCTGGCGCACCCACCCCGGCGTGTGGGCCGTCGACAGTTCCCGCGCCGCCGCAGCAGGACTAACCTGCAGGCCCCTACGAGACACCGTCAACGAAACCTGGTCGTGGATGACCGCAGGCGGCAGCGCCATCACCGGCGAGGGCGAAGCAGGCCGAGCCGCCGACCACGGCATCCCCGCCGAGCGGGAACGCGAGCTACTGCAGGCCTGGCACCAGCGCGGCTGACCCGGAACTCATAGCGACGGCAGCGCGGGAGGAGCGGGCCGGGCCGTGGCGAAGGAACTCGCCAGCTCGGCGAGCTGACGCGCCTCGGGCACCTGACGCCACCGCAGCGTCGACAGCGCCTCCTGCACTCTGCCCAAGCGTCCGAGCAGACCGGTGCGCCGCCACTCGGGCGGTATCGACCACAGCGGTGCCAGCGTCTCCTGCGCGGCGTCGAGCCGTCCGCCGGCGAGGTGGCAGGTGGCCAGGTCGACTCGGGCCTCGCCCTCAACGGTCGACCACGGGGCGGCGTCCTGCGTCGCGGCCAACCGCAGCGCGGCGGTTGCCGCCTTCGTGGCCTCGTCCAGGTCGTCGACCTGCAACCAGGCGGTGCTCGCGCATCGCGCCTGCTGGGACGCGGTGAAGCCGAACTCCCCGCCGATAGCGTCGTGCAGGACGTCGTCACCATCGACAGCACGGGCGTCGTCGGCTGCGGCGAGTGCCTCGCGGACCTGGTCGACCGCACCCCGATGCGCCCAGGCCCTGGCCAACACGCACTGGGCACGCACCTGAGCGATCCCGGACGGGGCGCTGTCCACCGCTGCCATCGCGTACCGCACGGCTTCCTCGTGGCGGCCGGTCCAGTACGCGATGGTGGCCTGCATCCCCCGCGCGTATGCGCGCACACCAGGGTGGCCGATGATCTCACCGTAGGTGTCGGCCGCCCGGGCGTACCGCATCGCCGACGTCCACAGACCCAGATCCGCGCTCGCGCTGGCCAGCAACGCCGCCGCCTGCGCGGTGATCAGGTACAACTCGTGCTGCTGACTGGGCCGGTGCGTGCGCCCCAGAGCCTCGACGGCGAGTGCCCGCACCCGCAAGGTCTCGGTGATCGCCACCGCCGGCGTCAACTGCCCGTAACTCTGGGCCATTCGGATCGCGTCGTCGCGTAGCTGCTCGACGGTGAGGTCTGACACGGCCCTCGCCCCCGCGTTCATCGCGTGTTCGCTGGTCTCCCGCGCGGCGACCCTGATCGCCTGCTGCACCCCAACGTACGCCCCGTCCGCAGCCCCCACAAACGCCGCCTCCGCCGCCACGGCATCGACCCGGGGCAGGAACGACGTGTCGTGATGCTGCGCCGCCTCGGCGATCACCTGATGATCCAGCACCGCCCCCCAGCGGGCATGACGGGCCGCCTCGGCCTTCTCCTGCTGGTGTCGAACCTCAAGGGACCGGTACTCGTCATACCCGTTGATCAACTCGCCGTCAGCATGAAGAAGTGACTCGCACTGCGCCCAGAAGACGCGGTCCACCACCTGCCGGCCGCTCTCGACGTTGGCGACCGTGCTCCGGGTGCTGTGCACCCGCCGCGCGACATCGTCCTGAGTCAGCCCACGCGTCCTACGCCACCTGCCGAGCCTTCGACCCAGCGCCCGTTTCACGTCACTAAGCTGCTGCGGATCCACGAGGACGTCCCTCCATCACCGCCAGAGGGGCTGTCACCGCTCGCTACGCATCCCTCACGGCACGCTGACAGTAGCCGATGCCAGCAGCGACGGTCATCCCCCACAACGGCTTCCGACGCCCCCGACCACATCCGGCACGCCTCCCGCAGAGCGACCGGCGCTGGCCAATTCCGGTCGCACCCGACGTCGCCACCGCATTGTTCGCCCAGCGAGTCCGGCGCACGGCCGTCACTCGCCTTTGAGAAACGCTGTCTCAAACAGGTCCGCGGCGTCGATGAGCTCGGCCGCGGTGACTTTAAACTCACCCCTGGCGACCGCGTCGCTACCGTCCTCTGTCAGGACCCACGTCACGGACACCGATCCCGCTTGCGAGTCCCGCGCGAGGATCACGTAGTCGTCCTGGTCGCTGGTCCATGCCACGTTCGGTCGGAACGAGTCCGGCGTGAGCACGACCTCGGCGTCGTCGCCTCGGTTGGTCCACACGACGGGGTAGCCGCGCGGCGTGATCCGAAGTTCGCTGGGGCCGAATGCCGGCCGGAGCAGGTCGTGCCGTGGGAGGACGGGCTCGACTACCTTGTTGTAGTCGGCTTCGTCAGCCTCGCGGTAGTCGAAGACTTCGCATCCATGGAAGGTCACGATGAGATGGGGCTTCGCGACGAACCGGTCGCGGCTGACGACCCTGATTCCTATGCCAGGCAGACCGACACCGAGGAAGTGCTCTCGCCCCTGCGCGACATGGGCGGGCTTCTCGCTCCGCCACGCGTCCAGACACTCCGCTCGCTCCTCTGCCGTCTGCGGCGGTCTGCCTCCGAGGACGCTTGATGCCAGGAGCATCGATGTGGACGCGAAAGTGCTCTTGTCCGGCTGGTGCCGCTTACTGAACGCTTCTTCTTCGAAGTCGTACAGGCGCTCCAGAACCTCGTCAACGCGGTCAACGCGCCCGATCGAGCCGAGGATCTCCACGTGGAGGTCGATCGGCGCTCTGCCGCCTCCGCGAGCCCGCTCGACGAGAGCAAGCACCTCGCCGGCCCGGGCCGGGCGGGTGTTGCTGGTTCCCCGCACGTAGACCGCGCCGTCCTCGAGGTTGTCGCGCCGGTCCTCTCCCTGGAAGCCCTTGTGGCACGGGAAGATCGGCTGACCATCCTGCGGTGGCTGTGCGATGACGAACAGCACCTCGCGATCGTCGCCGTCGCCGACGCCAATCCTCCCGAATTCGAACGCGGGGAACTGCGGCCCGAGATAGGGACGAAGCCGGTCCTCCAGTTCGTGAGCCTCGACCCCACGGGGGACGCCCGGCGTGCTGCCCTTCTGCGCGCCGATGACGAGCACCGCGTAGCCGTGAAAGTGCGTTGCCGCCTCGCGCGGACGTCGGTTGGCCGCTCCCAGCAGGAACTTGGCCACCTTCGCCACACCGACCTTGCTGCTGAGATCGAGGCTGCTCTTGACCTCGAGGTAGGTCGTCTCGGCCTCGTCGCCGATGGCGATCACGTGGTCGAGGATGCTGCGCTGAGCGCGCTCACCGAGAGGGATGACGTCGGTCGCAAGCGTCACGGGCTTCGACTCAGGCCGCGTAGCCGCAGCGGGATCAGCAGGCACAGGTCGATTGTCCCACCCACCGCCGACACCACGGTACGTCGGCCGGGCCCCGAACGCCCTGTCTCACCGCCAGCCGCTCTGCGGCGTCAACCCGAAACGCTAACAACTACGACAACGGAGTCGGCCAGAATCGCTGAACGCGAAAGTCCTGACAGCTCGGCGCAGCATAGGCCGGGCGAGGGTCGCTCATCTTACAGTCCCTGACCAGATTATGAAACAGGCCTTAGCTTGATCTTTAACCTGTTCGGCGTGGCCTTGGGGTCGTCGACTTCTTTGGTTTCTTCGGGCTGTCTTTCGGTTCTGTGCTGGTGACGATGTGGACGTCATGGCGGGTTGCGGGGTGGTGGTTGGGTAGTCCGGGTGGTCGGCCGGGTCCTGGTCGGGAGGGTTTCGGTGCGCTGGCGGGTGTGCCGGCTTTGCCGTGCAGGTGCCGAAACCCTCGCCGGACTCGGGCGGGTGTGAGTCGTTCGGGTGGCGCGGGGCGTTCCCATGGGCGGCGGAGATCGGCGACGGCTCCTCGGGCGAGGCGCAGTTGGGTGTAGGTGGCCAATACGAGCCAGGTCCAGCGGTCGGCGGCGTGCGGGTCGCGGAGCTTCGGGCTGGTCCAGCCGAGGGTCTGCTTGAGCATGCGGAAGGTGTGTTCGATGTCGAAGCGGCGCAGGAACGCCTGCCAGAGCAGGTTGGTCTCGGCGGTGGTGGCTTGCGGGTGTGACCACCAGAGCCAGACCGGTTTCGCGATAGCGCCCGAGGGCAGCCGGTCGACCCGGAGCAGGATGACGGTGCCCTCGATGATCGGCAGTGTCCCGGTGTGGCTTGTCCAGGCGGTGCGGTGGGTCAACCGAGGGTGCAGTTGGTTCCATGCTCGGGCGGTCGCGGTGCCGTAGAGGCGGGTCACCGTGGTGCTCTCGGCGTCCGGGGTGCCCCAACTGGTCGGATCGCCGAAGATGAACTCGCCTCCGTGCCGTGGTGGGCGGCCGTTGCCGGTACGTGCCAGCGGTGCGCGTCTGCGCAGGACTCGGTCCGAGCGCATCCGTACCAGCAGGCGCACGGGTAGGTCAGCCAGGAGGAACGCCAGCCGGGGACCGTCGTAGCCGGCGACGGCGACAATCCAGATGTCCGGATCGCCTGGGCGCCACTGCCCGGCCGCGATCAGCCGCGCCACCACCTCCCGCACCTGCCCGGCGGTGACTGAGGCGGCGTCGTCGCCCGGTGCCAACCGGCGGGCGTCCAACGGCGCGGTCCACGAACCGCGCCCGGTCTCCAATGCCGTGACCAGAGAGTACGGCCAACCCGGAATCATGATGTGGGTGTCCTTGCCGCGTCCGTAGGTGTGACACAGCACCCGCTGTGGTGAGGTGTGCGCCTCCGGACGCAGCCAGCACGTCACGTCCACCGCCAGGACGATCCGCCCGTCAGCGGCGCGCGGCACCGGCACAGCGGCCAGGGCGGTCCGCAACCGGTCGACGTCGACGCGGCCACGGTTCAACGCCGCGTACAGCGAGCCGTGGCCCCGCCGATGTTCACCGACCAGCGACAACTCCACCAGCGATCGCACCGGGCCATCGCCGCACAGCAAGGCATCCGCGAGCTCGAACAACGCGTCACCACGAGCGGTCAGGCAGCGGTGGAACTCACGACGGAACACCGTCAGCCGCCCGAGCACACCCATCGGGTCGGCATCATGCACACTGATCACCAGACAGCCCTTGATCCTGATCTTCTTCCCTCGACAAGAAGAATGATCGATCAAGGGCTGCCTTCATGATCAACCGGGGTCCACAACACCCAACCGCAGGTTAAAGATCAAGTTAGTTGTCGGCGCCTGTTATTGCTGCGGAATGGGCAGCGCGTGAAGTTCGTTGAGGATGACTTGCCAGCGGAGGGGCTCATCATCCTGTGAAGGGCGTAGGGCTTGGGTGGAGGTGAGCCGTACGCCGTGGTCGGCGAGTAGTCGCAGGTGGGCGTTGAACGCGGGGTGGCGGGCCAGGGTGGGTTTGACGTAGGGGGAGGCGATGATCGGTAGGCCCGTACCGAGGGATTCGTTGAGGATGCCGAGGGCCAGGCTGTCGTTGATGCCGGTGGCCCACTTGTTGATGGTGTTGAAGGTTGCCGGGACGACGGCGATGGCGTCGGCGCGTGGCAGGTCGCTGGGTTCGTCGGGGTGCCGCTGCCGGTAGTTGACGGGGTGCCCGGTCGCCGCAGCCAACTGTTCGGTGGGGAGCCAGGTGTAGGCGGTTTCGGTCGCGATGATGTGCACGTCCCAGCCGTCGCGTTGTGTCGCTTCCACCAGTTCGGTGATGTGCCGGGCTGGCGGAGCGGCGCAGGTAACCAGGTAGAGCAGCCGTGTCTTCACAGGTTCGGGCATCACGCGGTGATCTCGGCTCGTTCGGCGAGTGCTCGCAGGCCGGGGGTGACGGCACGGCGTTCACGGGCGAGTAGGTCACCGATCAGGTGGCGTGTTCTGGCGTGCACATGCACCGTCTGGGGGGCGATGCGTTCGGCTTCGAGCAGGTGCAGCACGGCTGCGGGATCGCTGTCGGCTGAGGTGGCGTAGGCCGCTGCGAGGTCGAGGTGAACCTGGGCGCGGCGGCTCATCAGCGCTTTCGGCAGCGATGAGGTGTCGAGTTGTTCGCCGAGATGGACGGCTAGCTGTGGTCGGTCTGTTCGGGCGGCGATGTTGATGCGGTGAATCATGACGTTCGTTGGTCCGAAGCCGGTCCAGAGGTCGTTGCGGTCAGCGCCGATCCGTTGGGCTAGCGCATACGCCTCGTCCAGGTGCCGCTCGGCGGCGTCGGGCCGGGCCTGGCGGGCGGCGACCAAGGCTGCGAGCAGGGTCAGTGCTCCCTGAATCGATAGTGTCCGCGACTCGTGTGGATGTGGGTTCCCTGTGACATGGTCAAGGGCCGACAGCACCACCGCCTCAGCGCTGTCGGTGCGGTTTGGCATGGCCAGCAGCGCGGTTCCCACGGAGAACGCCGCTGCGCCGACGAGGGCGGTGTCCTCGGCTTGGTCGGTGGCGATGCGAGCGGCTCGGTCGGCAGCTATCCAGGCGAGGCTGGGGTCGCCGAGTTTGACGGCGACCTTGGAAGCGGCGAGGTTCGCCGCCGCGAGAACGGCAGCGGCTCGGATGCGATGGTTGTCGGCGCAGACGCGGGTCAGGAAGTCCGCCTGCTCGATCGTGTTGGGCAGCTCCCGGATCATCTCAGCGTAGTTGCCACGCTGGTAGAGGCTGTGGATGTACGCGACCCGTTGACGGACCTCCGCGAGCATGGTCGGGTCGATCGCCTGTTCCGGTTGATGGGGTGCGAGCAAATGGTGGCGAAGGTGGGCCAGGAGGCGGGCCGCCGAACGGTTGCCGTCTTCCTCGCGACGGCCGGCGTCAGCGACTGACGGCTGCCGGCGCTGCGCCGCCTCGGCGATCACGCGGCGATCCAGGACCGCTCCCCAGCGGGCATGACGGGCCGCCTCGGCCTTCTCCTGCTGGTGTCGAACCTCAAGGGACCGGTACTCGTCATAACCGCTGATCAACTCGCCGCCGGCCTGGAGAAGCGACTCGCACTGCGCCCAGAAGACCCGGTCCACCACCTGCCGGCCGCTCTCGACGTTGGCGACCGTGCTCCGGGTGCTGTGCACCCGCCGCGCGACATCGTCCTGAGTCAGCCCACGCGTCCTACGCCACCTGCCGAGCCTTCGACCCAGCGCCCGCTTCACATCACTGAGCTGCTGCGGATCCACGAGGACGCCCCTCCTCCATCACCGCCGAAGGGGCTGTCACCGCTCGCTACGCTTCCCTCACGGCACGCTGACAGTAGCCGATGCCGGCGGCGACGGTCATCCCATACCAGGGCTTCCGACGCCACCAACCGCATCCGGCACACCTCCCGTCGAGCGACGGGCCTAGCCAACCCGTCCGATCAGCAGGGCCAGTCGAGTTGCGCCTCGGGCACGCCGACGTCGCGGGCGTAGGTGATCGCTTCCTGTCGCCCAGTGTCGTCACCACCCTGGCCGAGTTCATCAGCACGATCATCGTGGCCAACACCAGAGGGCTTAGCCGCCGGTCGCGCCCGCGACCAACGTCTCGGCGGGCCGCAGGCGATGACGCCGGAAAGTCGCCTACGCTCGCCAGTTGCTCACCGAGCCGGACCGGCCCATCAGCGCCATCGCCAAGCTCGTCGGTGTCCCGCACAGCACGATCTATATGGTTCTGCCCGAACTTCTGCCACCGCAACCGGCCCAGCAACGGCCTCGCCGCACTGCGCGCCGACAGGCGGCCAGCGTCCGACTCGCACCGTACGACCATCTGCTCACCCAGCGTTGAGCACGCAGCCCGGCAACGCAGGGGGGTGCACGACGCGAAAGCGCAGAAGCCGATGGTCGATGCGCAGCCCGGCCAGCACCCACAGGAAGTATCGGCGCCGCACGCGCTTAACAGGGCATCAAGAAGGCTGCGGTAACGCCAGCGTAGGAACCTCGCGGCGCGACCAGCGACGATCGTCGCCACCTTCGCGGGATTATTTCCACTGAAATTCCCGCCGGCCGCACGGCATGAATATGTGTCATGTCGCGAAGTTCACCTTTCGCAAAAGCATGGCCAGGCAATCAATTGACTTATTGGAATGTGAAGAATTATGTTCTCCGCATGCAATGTCGCTGCCTGGTGGTTGTTAGGCTGTCAGACCCACGGAGGGAGAGCGCGTGCGTATCAGTAAAGTGCTGTTGGCGGGGGCGGTGATCGCGGCCGGAGGGTTGGCGTTCCCGGCCGCCGCGTCGGCCGGAAACCCCGCGTTCTGCGGATCCAACCTGGTTTGCATCTACGATGGTAACAACTGGGTCGGATTCCTGGGTTCGCGTGGGCCCGGTGGTGGTATCGAGAATGTGAGTGCCGCCGCGAACGATCACATGGACTCGTGGGAGAACCGGACGAGCACCAATGCCGCCTGGTACTACGACCACGACGGTGGAGGTGCGTGCGTGAATATGAGCAAGCTGAGCGAGGACGACAACATCAACGTCTTCGACAGTGACGAGTTGTCGTCGTGGCGGACCGATCGCGGGTGCTGATCTCGCCGGCCGACGCCGCTGAGACCCTGCTCGCCGTCGAGGGTGTCAGCCGTCGCTTCGTGACCCGTTCGGAGACGGTATGGGCCGTACGGGAGGCGGACCTGCGGGCGCGGGCGGGCGAGTTCGTCTGCGTGTTCGGCGCCAGCGGGTCCGGCAAGTCGACGTTGCTGAACCTCGTCGCGGGGCTGGATCAGGCGGACGACGGCCGGATCCTCGTTGAGTCGACCGATGTTGGTCGGCTCAACGAGGACCAGCGGGCGCGGCTGCGTCTGACCAGCGTCGGGGTGGTATTCCAGGACCACAACCTCATCGAGGAGTTCACAGCGCGGGAGAACGTGGCGCTGCCGCTGGAAGTCACCGGTGTGCCCTATCGGGAAGCCCTCGCACAGGCCGACCAGCAACTCGCCAGGGTTGGGCTGGAAGGTCTGGGAGGTCGCCTGCCGAGCCAGTTGTCCGGCGGGCAGCGGCAACGCGTGGGGATCGCCCGGGCGCTGGTCGGCGACCGGCGGGTGCTGCTCGCCGACGAGCCGACCGGGGCGTTGGACTCCACCAACTCGCGGGCGTTGTTCGTGCTGCTGCGGCAGCTGTGCGACCAGGGCACCCTGGCGGTGGTCTGCACTCACGACATGATGTGCCGCGAGTACGCCGACACCGTGTACGAGATGGTCGACGGCCGTGTCGTTCGCCGGGATCTGGCGGCGGAGAGGACAGCCTGACGTGCGGATCCGGCTGGTCGTCTCGGTGGCGCGCAGATTCCTGCGTAGCAGGTCGTTGGGCCGGTCCACCTTCTTGGTCGCGGTGACGGCCGCGCTGCTGGTCGCGGTGTTCGTCACCCTGAACGCGTTCACGCTGTCCCCGCGGCAGGTCACCGACCGCGATCTCGGGCGTTTCGATTCGCAGGTCGACCTGACCAACGTCACCAGGATCCGGCCGGGTGACGCCCAGGTGGTCCAGCAGGTGGCGGGGGCGGCCCGCGGTGGTGGAGCGTCGGAGGCGGTGGTGACGCTGGCCTCGTTCGACGTGCGTCCGGACATGGCCCGCCCGCCGTTCACCCTCTACACCGAGGCCCCCTGGCCCGCCGACCCGTTTCCCCGCCGCTACCAGCTGCGAGAAGGGCGGTGGCCCAGCCGACCCGGCGAGGTTCTGGTGACCGACGCGCTGCGGCGGGTCCTCGGACCGGTCGAGTCGTTCACCGTGTTCTCCGGCAACGACCGGCTGCGCGTCGTCGGCGTCGCCCGGGACCTGTTCGGGGCCACACCACGCATCCTCGCCGCGAACGGCACCTGGGCGTCGCTGAGCGACGCGACCGCCCACAACTTCTCCACCGTCCTGGCCACCGCGACACTGCACTGGAACGGCGGCGACCAGCAGCGAATGCTCACGTCGGTGACCGCCGTCATCGCCGGCGACCTGCCCAGAGCAACACCCGCCGCCGTCGAGACAGAACTCGCCGCCGCGGTGCGGACCCGGGCAGACGAGCTGACGAAACCCCGCCGGTCGTGGACCGACCGGCTCCCGATCGCCTACGACATCCCATCGCTGGCACTACCGCTGCTGGCAGTGCTCACCGTCTTCGGCCTCAACGCCCGCCGCCTGCGCCGCAGCATGGCGATCATGACGTCGGTCGGGATGAGCAGAACCACCGCCACCGCAGGTGTCGCCGCCGCGACAACGGTGTGGACCCTAGCCGCAACTGCCGCTGGCGTCGCCACCGGCGTTGGTCTCGGCGCCGTCGCCCGACCGGTGGTAGACCGATTCCTTCCCGGACCGATCTCCCCATTCCCGGACCTGCTCGCCCCGGCCGGCCGGCTGCTCGCGGTCACCGCCGTGGCATGCCTGGTCGCGGCGTTCCTCCTGCACCTGGGCCACCCCCGACCCATGCCAGCACCAGCGGCCGAGACCGCGCCACCCCGACAGACACCCAAGGACCGTCAGCGCATCAACGGCAGGGCCGTTCGCCGCGTCGCCGCCGCCCTCGCGGGCATCGCGATCATCATCCAGATCGGCATGCTCGACACTGTTCCGAAAGCCATGGTGCTGACGGCGACCCTCGCCGCAGCCGTCCTGCTGTTCACCCCCGAAGTCGTCGACATGGCAATCCGCCTGCTGCCCATCACCGAACCCCGCACCCGCCTGGGCCGCCAACAGCTGCACAACGACCGCACCCGAGCCGTCGCCGCCGTCGCCGTCCTCACCGCCGCCCTCGGCGCCCCGCTCGGAATGATGACCCTGCTCGCCACCCTGATCACGACCGCGCAGGAAGACATCGTCCCCACCGTCGCGCCACATCAGGTGGTCCTCTCCGGACCCGGCGGGGCCATGCAACCTCCTGCTCCCGAGGTCGTCGCCGCCGTCTCCACCCGGCTCACCACCGCCGCACCACCCGTGAAGACCGGATACCTGACAACCGACAAGGTGCACGTCACGGTCAAGGACGCCGGCATCGGCGCCGTCCTCGTAGTCGACACCCCCGAACAGGCCGGCCGCCTGAACAACCACCCACTCACCGACGCGCAAATCCAGACACTGCACCACGGCGGCCTGCTCGTCTGGGACGACGGACCCACCCAACGGCCGCTCCTCACACACGACCTGACCAGCGACCGGGTGACAGCCACCAGCCCCGCCCTACCCGCGAACCACACCACCTTCGAACCAGCATGGACCGCCGGCGTCAGCGGACTACTTCTCGCCTCTACCGCCCAGCGCCTCAACCTCACCATCACCCCCGCTGCGGTCGTGTTCACCGACATCAGCGACGACCAGGCAACCGCCGCCGAACAAGCCGCCATCGACAACGGACTCGACCCGCTGCAAGTCGGCATCTACCAGCCACCCGAACCCATCAAGGTCCCCCCGGCCTACTACACCGCCGTCCTCGGCCTCGCCGCGATCGTCCTGACCACCACCATGGCCGTCGCACGCAGCCAAGTGATCACACTGCGCAGCTACCTCGGCCGCCTCATCGCCATCGGCGTATCCCCACGATGGGCCCGCCACGTCCTACTCATCCAGAACGGCCTCATCATCCTGGTCAGCACCGCACTCGCCGCGCTCATCGCCGTGCCGCCAGTCGTCATCACCGCCGTCAAGCTCCGAGGCTTCACCCTGTCCATCCCGTGGACCTGGCTCCTGATGATCACCGGCGCGTTCTACCTCGCCACCATCACCGCCAGCATCCTGGCCAGCCGGCGACTCGCCAGCAAAGACCGCCTCACCGCCTGATCTCACCACCACAGGCCGCGTCACGGATGGTCGTCGGGGACGCGGTGGGCTAGGCGCATGAGGGCGAGGAACCCGAACAACGCCGCCAGTCCTCCCCGCGTGTGGGAGGGCCGGTGGTGACGTGGACTCCCGGCCACCGCTGCGCTGGCTGTGCCGGGAAAGCCGCTCGTGGGAGGTCTGTTCGCTGACTCGGGTGGGGTTGCGTCGCCACACGCCGTCGAGGAGATCATCGAGGCCGTGTGGCGCACAGACCGCGAGGTAGTTGTCGGGGTCGAGGCGGATCGCGACGGCGGTGGCGTACTCGGGCCAGGTCGCTACCGCCTCGGCGATGCCGCGAAACGGCGGGACGGACGGTCCGCCGAATCGTCGCGGGTACCAGGTGTGTACGGCGGCCTGGTTCTTCGCCTCCCATGGCAGGCCCCGCCCGACTGTGGCCAGCCGGGCGGTAGCCAAGTCGTCGTTGTCCCGGCTCAGGTCGGTGGGGTCGAAGAACGCCACGTCCACATCCCGCACCGCGCGCAGGTCGAACCCGGTGCCGTAGCGGCGTCCCCAGACCAGGTCGCGTAGGACACCCGCGCCGATCCACGCGTCGGGCAGCCCCGAGTCCCGCACCACGGTCAGCGCACGCATCAGCGGCACGTCGGCCCTGACCAGTTCCCGTAGCTCGTCGCCGCGCTCGATGTCTGCTGGATCGGCCTGGCCGGCGGGCAGCGCCGTCATGGGCGTTCCGGCCTGTCGGGGTGGTTGTGGTGCAGTCGTTGGGCGAGGTAGTCGCCCAACGATGTCGCATGGGGCACGTCTGGGTCGCCGGTGGTGCCGGCCGGAATGTAGTGGGTGCGGAGGAAGGCGTCGACGAACACGGTTGGGGGTGCTCCTGCGCGGAGTGCGGTGGTGATCGCGGTGGACAGGGCGTCGGTGAGCCCGGCCAGGGTGGAGCCGTGTGTACCGACCCGCAGGTCGACGTGACCGAGTTCGCCGCTGGGCGCGACGGCTGTGGTCAGCCGTCCCGGAACACCATCGATCACGAACGTGTTGGTCACCTCGGTTGTCCGTCGAGACGTCGGCAGCGTATCTCTCATCGGTGCGGTCCCCACCTTCTTGGATGTGTACGCCCTGGATGCGTTGAGGGGGACCAGGGCGAGGTCTCGTGTCTATGACTTCCGGTCCGGGCGCGTTGTCAAGGAGCCTCCGTCGCGGTGGTCGTCTGGTCGGCCTTGCGGGCGCAGTGCGGGCATCGTCGGGGGCAGGGCGTCTGCGGTATGGCGGTGGTGAGGCCGCTGGTGTGCAGGATCGTGGTGACCGTCTGTTCGAGGGTGCTGGTCTCGCCGATGACGGTTTCCCCGGGGGTGTCGAGCAGGTCGCGGTGGGTGTACCAGGTGCGCATCTCGTCGGGGGTGACGGGGATCGGCTCGTCGCGGCTGAGGTGGCGACGGACGGTCTCGTCGAAGGACACGTCCAGGTAGAACACGGCGACTGGCCCGGAGTGGTCGTCGATGAGCTGGTGCAGCACGGCCGCGTAGCGTTCGGTGTGCAGGATGCCTTCGAGGATGACGTGGTAGCCCAGGTCGAGGGCCGTGCGCGCAGTCGCGGTGGTGAACGCCGGGGCGACCGGGCCGATGCCGGCACTGTCGTGTTCCCGGAGCACGATTCTGCGCAGGTAGTCCTGTTCCAGCAGGGCCGCGCCGCGTCCGAAGCGGCGGCGTACCTCGCGGGCGGTCGTGGTCTTCCCGCTGCCGGAGTTCCCTCGAATGATCACCAACGTGGGCGGCGGCGGCTTCGTGGGGTTCGACGTCGTCATGGTGTGTGCTCCGTCAGGCGGTCGCGGTCTGGCGAGGCACCGCCGCGGCGGACCCGGTGGTGTCGTAGCCGGCGGCCTGGAGGGTGAACAACTCCGCGTACCGGCCGTCGGCGTTCATCAGGTGGTCGTGGGTGCCGGACTCGACGAGCCGGCCGTGGTGCAGGACGAAGATGCGGTCGGCGTGCCGGACGTTGGCCAGCCGGTGGGTGATCAGGATGGTGATGGCGTGCCCCTGCCGGTCGCGGATGGCCTGGAACAGGGCGTCCTCGGCACGGGGGTCGAGGGCGGACGACGGCTCGTCCATGATGAGCACGTCGGCGTCGCGGAGGAACCCGCGGGCTGCGGTGATGCGCTGCCACTGGCCGCCGGAGAGGTCCTGGCCGCCGGCGAAGGTGCGGTCGAGCAGCGTCTCGTAGCCTTGAGGCAGTTCGCTGATCATGTTGTGGGCGACGGCGCGGTCGGCGGCTGCCTCGATCCGATCCTGCTCGGCGTTGGTGGTGATGTCGCCGACGGCGATGTTCGTGGCGGCGGTGAACGGCCACTTGTGGTACTCCTGCGTCACGACCCCGATCCTCGCCCGCAGCGCGTCGATGCCCCAGTCATCGACGGGTTTGCCGTTGTAGCGGACGCCACCGCCGGTGGGGGTGCGCAGGGTGGCGATCATGGTGGCGAGGGTGGACTTGCCGGAGCCGTTCTCCCCGACGAACGCCACCGTCTGTCCCGCCTCGATTCTCAGGCTGACCTGGTCGACGGCCGGGGTGTCCCGGTCGGGGTAGTGCAGGCTGACCGCGTCGACGGTGATCTCCTCCAGCCGGTCCAGTGCTGGCGTGCTGGCGGTCGGGTCGGTGTGGGTGGGCAGGTAGTCGGTGGCGCGGGTCATGAAGCCGGTGTAGTCGCGGAAGTGCTGCCCCTCGGTATAGACCCGGTCGACCTGGAAGGTGACCACCGCGAGGGACCGTTGCGCGGATTGCACGGCGATGACGCAGGTCGCGGCGGCGGCGAGGGGGATCTGCCCGTCGATGAGCAGCAGGCCGAGCAGGACGTAGACCACGGCGGTCGCCAGCCCGCCGATCATCGCGCCGACGGTGGTGGTCGTGGTGACCCGCCGCGCCAGGGCGAGTTGGATGCCGGTTTCGACGGCCATGACCCGGTCGTACTGGTCGAGCAGGAACCCCCGCAGCCCGTAGGAGCGCAGTTCGGGGGCGGAGTCGCGTTCGGCCATCAGCCGGTGCAGCAGCCACAACCGCCGACGGCGCACCGATCCGGCGGCGTAGGTCTGGTAGCGCAGGTGCCCGGCGCGCAGCGACGCCCACCCGTTCGGCACCGTCGCCACCAGCAGGGCGAGGAGCAGCAGCGGGTGGACCACCACGACGGCGACCGCGACGGCGAGGACACCGGCGAGACCGGCGAGCAGATTCATCGACGCCTGCACCAGGCCGGTGGTGGAGTTCGCGCCGCGGGAGGCACGCTCCATGTCGTCGGCGAACGCGTCGGCGTCGAACGCCTCCAACCGCACCGCGGTCGTCACCTCGAACAGCCCGCGTTCGACCTCCCGGTCCACCTTCGGCGTCAAGCCGTTCTGCGCGTACCCCATCGCGGCGGCCATCCCGGCGCGCAACGCGGTCACCGCCGCGAGCGCGGCCAGGGCGGGCAGCGCGGCCGTGACCTTGTCGGCGGTCGGTCCGCCAGCGAAAAGCTCCACCAGAACCCGCTGTGCGGCGAGGAGCCCGAACGCGGCCATCACCCCCGCGCCGACCGTCGTGGCCGCCACTACCGACGTGCGCACCCGGTCGGCGCGCCAGCTCACCACGAGCGCGGCCCAGACCAGGCGGGGTAGCTCGGAGAAGACGGCGAACAGGCCGGCCTGCGCCCGCGCCCGTACCCTGGTCTCCCACCACACCTCCCGCAACTCCGGCAGCACCGAATCCCGCTGTGGCGGTTCGGGACTGGCGGGCGTCCGATCGGGGCGAACGGTTTTGGGCATGGCGGTACCTCCCGTAGGTGGGCAGGGTGAACGACGGTGGTGGTTCTTCGACGGCGGACGGCGGGACGTGCATGCCCCGTCGGTGGTCTCGGCTGGCGCCGCCGAAGCCGCGCCTCCTGCGGGAAGTGCCCCGGTCGGCCTGCGCTCAGGTGATCCGGACGCCGTCTTCGAGGTAGGAACAACACCCGTCAGCGCGGGCGCGCAGCGCCTCGGCGACCCGGCGGGCCAGCAATGGCCGTAACCGCCGGGCGGTCTGTAGCGGGTCGGACCACGCCCAGCCCTTCAACTCCCCGGGCGGCACCACGATCCGTTCCGTCGCGGTGGCGTCGAGGGTGCCGCCGTCGTAGACGGCCATGACGCCCTCGGTGCGCCCGTCGCGGGCCGGTACCCAGTCCACGACGAGCAGGCGGCCTGGCGTCAGGTCCAGACCGAGTTCCTCCCGGCACTCCCGGACTGCGGCCTGGTACGGCGACTCGTCGGCCTCGACGCACCCGCCGGGGATCTCCCACTCCGCTTTGTAAGCGGGTTCGACCAGCAGAACCCGCTCGTCCGCGTCGGTGATCAGCAGCCCGGCGCCCATCCGCTTACGGGGCAGATCGGCGGTGACATCGCGGCGTTCGGAGGGCATGCGGAGACGGTAGGGCGCGGCAGGGGCGACACGCCCGCAGCGCCGTGCGCTGACATTGTCGGCAGATTCCGACACCAACTCCAACACCGCTAGCACCGCCGCCCCGACCTGCCGACAGGGCGTCGAGAACCCGCGCGACCACCGCCGACCGCCGGGCGGGGGCCGTCGCGGGCAGCGCGGAAAGTGTCACCCGGGGCAGCTATGGTGTGCGCTCATCGTGACCGCGGCAACCCGGGGGTGGCAACGATGGTCGACCACGACGAGATCATCGCCGCCCGTCGCGCGCTCGGCCGTCACCTCGCTCACCTGCGTAAAGACGCCGGCCACACTCAGCACAGCCTCGCCCGGTTGGTGCAGTACGGGCGCAGCTCGGTGGCGAACACCGAGACTGGCCGGCAGCATCCCGAGCGGCCGTTCTGGACCCGCTGCGACCATGTGCTGCGCACCGGTGGTGTGCTGGCCGCCGAGTACGACCGCATCGCCGATCTGCACCACCACCGCCACCGCCCGGCGGATCCCCCCGGCAGCACCAGCGCGGCGGCGTGGTGGGAGTCCGAGGACGCCATCACCGCCCGCCGGTCGGCGCTGACCACTGCCACCGACGACGACGCCCGGCTGGCGCACCTGGAGGACGAGGTCCGGCAGGCGATCGCCGACAATGAACGCTGCCCACCCGCCACCCTCGTCGCCCGGCTACGTCCACTGCGGGTCTGCGTCGACCAGCTGATGGCCGCCCGGCAGCACCCGCCACAACGCGCTCGGCTCTACACCACCGCCGCGCACCTGTCCGGGCTCCTCGCCGCCCTCGCCCTGGACCTGCGCGCCTTCGGCGTCGCACACGCCTACGCCGCCGAAGCGTTCGACCTCGCCCACGCCGCCGAACAACCCGACACACAGGCATGGGCCCGCGCCACCCAAAGCCTGATCGCCTTCTACACCGGCAATCACCGCGACGCGCTCGCCTACGCCGAAGACGGCCTCCGCCACGCCGACACCGGCCCCCACCGGATCCGTCTCACCGTCAACGGGCAGGCCCGAGCACTCGCCCACCTCGGCGACCGGAACGGCGTCGACCGTGCTGTCGGCCGGACGTTCGACCTGCTAGCCGAACACCCGCCGGACGGGCAGGTCAGCAGCAGTCTCACCCTCGGCCCGTACTGCCCCACCCGGGCTGCGGCCAACGCGGCAACCGCCTACCTGGCCCTCGGTCACACCACCGACGTCGTCGGGCACCTGACCACCGCCATCGCCGCCTTCGACACCGCTCAGCTACGCGGACCGCAAGCGCTCAGCCGCCTCGACCTGGCCACCGCCCACCTCCACGCCGGCGACCCCGAACAGGCGGCCGAGCTGGCGATGCAGGCGCTCGCACTCACCGCCGAGCACCGCTTCGAATCCGTCCACCAACGCACCCACCAGTTCCTCACCGCTGCTCACCCCCTGCGCCACCACCCGCGGATACAGGACGTCGCGAACCTGCTTGCCGACCGCACACAGCCCCGCATCGCGCCACCGGCGGGCCTACGATCGCCGACATGAGCAGCCGGGAACTGACCAGCCTGCGACAGCGGTGGACCACATACCAGGACCTGCCCACCCTCACCGAGCACTGGTACTGGCGTCCCGGCTGGCACGCCGGCCGCCACTTCTACACCTGGCACCTCACCTTCCAACAGCAGCCCGCACTCCACCACCACGTCACCGACCTTCAACAGCGACTCGCTCCGCTGCCCGGCTTGGACCTGGTGCCGCTCGACGGCCTGCACCTGACCACCCAGGGCATCGGCTTCACCGGCGAAGTACCCGACAACAACATCGACGCGATCGTCGCCGAAGCCCGCCAGCGGTGCGCCGCCCTGCCACCGCTGAAGCTGTCCCTCGGCCCCGTCGACCCTGACGCCGAAGGCATCGGCCTGCTCGTCCAACCCTGGCACCCCGTCGAGCGGGTCCGCACCACCATCAGAGCCGCGATCGCCGCGGTGTGGCCCGTCGTTCCCGAACCAGCGGACGGGTTCCGGCCCCACGTCACGATCGCCTACAGCGGCGCGCCCGCACCCACCGCGCCGATCCGCGCCCGGCTGGCCGAACTGCGGCACCTACCCCCCGTGACGGCGACGATCAGCGAGGTCTCGCTGATCGCACTACGCCGGGAAGACCGCACCTACCGATGGTCGACCGTCGCGACCGCGCCCCTGAACGGATGACGCCAGCCAGTCAGGAGGTCATGCCGGCGACACGGGCGACGGCGTTGTTCGCCGCGAGCCAGCCCGACACGTTCCCGCAGTCGTAGTAGTCGCCGACGACGGGCGAAACGAGGACGTCGTGGTCGGCGGCGTAGGCGTTGATCACGTCCGTCGTCTGGAACTCGCCCGTCTCCTGGTCGGGCCGCAGTGCCCGGAAGTACGGGGCGATGGCACCGGGAAGCAGGTACCGGCTGATGTTGACGAACGCCGTCGGCTCACCCCAGTCCTGCGGCTTCTCGACCATCCCGGAGTAGAGGCGGGTGCCGGTGGCGCTGTCGCGGGTGGACACCACCCCGTAGAGCCTCGCCTTGCTGCCGTCGACCACGGCGGCGGCCATCGCCGCCGAGTTGCCCGTCGCAGCGCGGCGGGACACGAGGTCGGCGAGGTCGCTGCCACCGTCTCCGCGCAGGAGAAGGTCGTCACCGGTCACCAGGAGGAAGTCGTCGTCCCCGATGAAGTCGACGGCGATCATGGCGGGCACCGCCGTGCCGTAGCGGCCGTCACGCCTCTGCTCCAGGAACGTGATGTCCGCGATGCCCGGCAGGCCGGCGGCGGTCGCCCACTTGTCGGCCCAACCCCGGTCACGGAAGTACGCCTCCATCACCGGATCGGGACTGAAGTAGTGGCGCACCTGCTCGCCTGTTTGACCGGCAGCGGCGACGATGGCGATCTCGGTGACCCCGGCACGGACGCAGTCCTCGACGGCGTACTGCACGACAGGCTTGGTCAGAACCGGCAGCATGCACTTGTTCACGGTCTTCGCGACCGGGAAGAACCGGGAACCGAAACCGGCAACAGCGACAACCGCTTTCGTGACCACGATTCACCTTTCTCCCCTGCGCCCACCGTGACTGACCGCGCCAGTTTACAAACCCCGCAACCGGCTGCTGGCACATTACGCCGCGCCGCCGATAACGTTAAAGAGGCGAACATTCAAACCAACGGGAGAGACAAGTCCGTGCGGGTGATCTGGGTGAACGGCGCGTTCGGCGCGGGGAAGACGACATTGGCGCAGCAGCTGATCGCGGACGATCCCCAGCTGCTGCTCTTCGACGCCGAACTTCCTGGTTTCATGCTCCGGGAGATCGTGCCGCTACCGCCCAGCGGGGACTTCCAGGACCTGCGGGTATGGCGACGCAGCGTCGTGGGCACGGCGGTCGCACTCGCGCAGGAGTACCAGCGGACACTGGTCGTCCCGATGACCGTCGTTGTGTGGCCCTACCTCGATGAGATCCTCGCCGGGCTGCGTACCTGTGGCATGGACGTCGCGCACTACTTCATCACTGTTCCGACCGACGTGATTCGCCGACGGATCGAGGCGCAGTCGTTGTGGCCACAGGACCCAGCCCGGGACGCGCAGGTCCGCGCATGGCGGCTGGCCCAGGTGGATCGGTGTGCCCAAGCGGCTCAGAATCTGCCGGACGGCACCATCATCCTCGACGGAACGCTGCCCGTGGAGCAACTAGCGGCAAGGGTGACTGGCGCAGCCCGTGGCTGACGCACGAGGTCCATCGCACAAGGACTCGCTCTTCCTCGCCTACGAGGTGGGACGGATGGAGCTCTACCCAACAACGCCACCATCACGACAGGATGGTCTGCCCCGCGACCGTTGATCCAGGACTGCAGAAGGGCCGATCCCGCCGTGGCCGACGAGATCCGCGCCGCAGCACGGTTCCCGTTGCAACCAATCCCCAGCCCGTATGGGGTCAACCAGCATCTCTCTGGAACCGTGGGGCTGGTGGACGCTGGCCGTGGTGAGGCACCGGTCGTTACCGTGGACACGCGAGAGCATGCTGACGAGGGAGAACCATGGATCCGGTAACGGCGGGTGTTCTGGCGGCTACGGTAATTCCCCTGGCCAGTGGGGCAGCGGGTGAGGCGGGTAGGCAGGCATGGAGCTCGCTGCTCGCCGTGGTCCGCAGACGGTTCGGAGGCGACGCACCCGCGATTGAAGGCGCGGTGGCAGTCGGTGACACTGTGGACATCGAGTCGGTCGTGGGCGAGATCGTCCGTCTCGCGGAGCACGATGCCGAGTTCGCCCAGTGGCTTGGGGATTGGACGACGGATGCCGCGCCCTTGGCGCGAGGGCACAACGCAGTGACGAACACGGTCGGCGGGCAGGCGGAGATTAGCGGCGGGCTCGTTCAGGCTCACACCATCAACGGTCCCCTAACCTTCGGTGGTACACCCCCTGCACCAAGAGCCCATTGATCGATAAAGCCGCAATGCTGTCCGGTCGATCGAGCAATCGTGCTCCAAACAGACGCCTTCGGGGTGTCAATACGCCTCGCAACACCACGTAAAGGATGGTCTCGGCGGGCATGCACGATAGTTATCAGTCTGCTACATCTTCATTCCAAATAATGGTATTAGATAGTGCATAGTTACCAGGTCGCCAATAATGGCCGGGAGCCGGGAGCCGGGAGCCGGGAGCCGGGAGCCGGGAGCCGGGAGCCGGGAGCCGGGAGCCGGGAGCCGGGAGCCGGGAGCCGGGAGCCGGGTAGCAGAACTCTGCTCATCGGGTCACTATGGACCGATGTCCCCCCGCTCGGTGGTTGGCCATCGTGCCGGGTGAGCTGGGTGTCCGGGTACCGGTGGGGTCGGACGCTCAGCGGTGGGCGACGGTGTCGAGCGCCCGGATCGTGTTGGCGGTAGGCCGGACGGTGACGTCGACGGTTCGTTTGCTGGAGGTCTTGGACCTGTTCCGGGACGACGTGCGTGTTCAGGTCGTCTTCGCGGTGGATCCGGGTTCGGTCTTTGGTGATGGCGTACGCGAGTTGCTGGTGTCGGTCGGGGCGAAGACCGTCTCGTGGGACCGCGTGGCGACTGTCGGCGCCGACTTGGTGGTGACGGCGAGCGAGAACGTGGAGCTTGCCGGGGTGGTGGCTCCGATGGTGGTTCTTCCCCATGGGGTGGGGTTCCACAAGCTGGTCCCTGGCCGCGATGGTGGCGTCCGCGTCTCGGGTGTGGTCCCGGACCGGATGGCTAGGCGGGATGACGTCGTAATGGTGGTGTCGCATCCGGGGCAGATCGCGCAGTTGAAGCAGGTGTCGCCGCTGGCGGCGGACCGGGCTGTGGTGGCCGGTGACCTCACGTACGACCGGTTCGTGGCGAGCGCGCGGTGGCGGGATCGCTATCGGCGGAGCATGGGGGTTGAGAACGGCCGGCGGTTGGTGGTGTTGTCCTCGACATGGCGGAGTCAGTCTTTGTGGGGGCAGTGGCGGAACCTGCCGGAGCAGGTGCTCGCTGCCTTGCCGTCAGACGAGTACCAGGTGGCCATGATCCTGCATCCGAACGTGTGGTTCGGGCACGGTCCGTGGCAGGTCCGGACGTGGCTGGCGCGGGCGCGGGAGGCCGGGCTGATGGTGGTGCCGCCGACCGCCGGTTGGCAGGCAGCGGTGGTCGCCGCGGATGTGGTGGTGGGCGACCACGGATCGGTGACATTCTATGCGGCAGCCAGTGGCGCGCCGATCCTGTTGGGTGCTTTCGGAGACGAGGCAGTTCCCGCGACGGCGATGGCCGAGTTGGGGCGTCTCGCTGACCGGCTGGATCCGGGGCAGTCGATACGATCGCAACTCGATGCCGCCATAGCCGAGCACCGGCCGGGCCGTCTCGCGGCCCTGACCGGGGAGGCGTTCGCTCTGGTGGGGCAGGCCAGCGCAACGTTGCGGGACCTGCTGTACGAGCGGTTGAATCTTCCTGCCCTTCCCGGGGCGGCGGCGGTGCGCGCCTGGCCGGTCCCGGTCCCGGAGCGCTCGCCTGTCGCCTCGTTTGTCGTCTACACCACGGTGGACGCCGCAGCGGTGGTGGTGCGCCGGTATCCGGCGGCGGTCGAGCCGTACCCGGAGGATGAGACGGATCGGGTGCTGCGGCACCGGGCGGTCTACGACGACGAGGCGGACCTGCGGTCGGTGGAGAACGCCTCGGTCATCGTGCGACGCGACACCTGCGACGAGGCAACCGCCACGGCTTGGGCCATCGCCGAGTTGGACAGGAATCCAGGCGTCCGGCTCACCGCGGCTTCATCTGGTCACACGTGTGTCGCCGTGCTAGACGATCGCCGCCGGGTCACCGCGACGTCCGAAGAGTTCCATGATCCGATGCTGCCGGCAGCGGCCATCTACACCCTCCTACGCCTCGAAACACTGCGCGACGGCGAGGTCATGGTTCGTATTGGAGGCAGGCAGACGTCCTTCGTACTGCGTGTAGAAACGACCTGACGAATGTAGCCCGGACGCGCTCCGGGAGCGCCTCGGTCGAAACTGGGGCGATCCGTGACGTGCCCGGGGTGTCCGGAATGGTGGTGCCGGTGCGCTGAGGGCTGGTGTCACCGGGTGGAAGTAGGCTCCCGCCATGCGTCCTGTGGTTGCCATCCAGGAGTTGACCAAGCTGAAGGCGGAGGCCGAGGCCTCCGATGGTTTCGTCCGTCAGCCTGGGGAGTTCGAGTCCTGGAAGGGGCGGGTGCGCGGGATTCTGGTCCGAGCGTTGGGCGTTAGCAACAACCTCGTCGACCGTTTCGACAAGGTTCGGTACACACTCGGCCTGGTGACGGATCGGACGCCGCAGTCGTCGTTCGATAATGCCCGACGGCGGGGCATGACACGAGCACTTGGTCTGGTCGACGCCGCCGTGTATGAGCTTGGCTTGGTCAGTGGCGACGAGCCGGTGGACGAGCACGCGTATGACCCTGAACTTTGGGCGCACGTAAAGACCCTGGTGGACGACGAGCAGTGGGCGATGGTGGCCAGCCAGACCGCGATTTTCGTGGAGAACCAGATCCGCAGCTGGGCCGGTAACCCGCAGGGACGCGACGGCAACCTCGTCGGCAAAGCCCTCTACACCGATGTGTTCGGGGACGCGAGCGACTACCGGCTCGGCCGGCAGGCCAGTGAACGCGAAGGCTGGCGGGCACTCGGCGTCGGCTTCGCTCAGGCATTGAGTAACGTCGACCGGCACCGGATACAGCGGCGCGATGACGCCAAGCGCTACGCCCTCGGCGTGCTCGGCCTGGGAAGCCTGCTACTGACGCAGTTGCGTCACGAACATGGCGACATCCTCAAGGCCGACGCCTGATCGGCTAGTCGACAACCCTGCCGGCGTACCGCTTCGCCCACACATGCACCCGCAGCTCGATCGATGCCAACTGGCCCGGCTGTTTCGTACACAAGCGGACCTCGCGGTCAGTGAAAAGCAGGACCCGTTCGGTCAGATCATCAGAAGCAGGCCGACGAGTAACCACCTGAGCTGCAGCATGCGGCCAAGCCGGAACGGGCCTGTTCAGGAGTTCCCTGGGTCGGATTGAAGGGCAAGCCTGGCTCGTAGCTCGTCCGCACGGGGGTCACGGGTCCCGTCCAGAATCTGCACGGCCCGGGTAAGTGACCGTCGGGCGGTTTCCCAGTCGCCGAGCCGTTGCGCGACGGCGGCCAGTGTTTCGAGCGCCTGCGCCTCGTAGTGCGAGGCACCTCGGGCCGCCAGTACCCGCACAGCTTCTGCCAGCGTCTCGACGGCCTGCGCGTCGCGGCCCAGTCGCGCGTAGGAGGCGCCAAGGCTCGCTAGGACTCGTGCGGACATCCGTACATCGCCGATCTCACGCAGCTCGTCCAGCGCCCGTTGCAGCGGCGTGAGCGCCTGCTCGTGCTGGCCCGCCGCATCGAGCGAGCAGCCGAGGAAGTAGGTCGCCAAAGCCGCGCCGCGCCGTCCGTCCGGGCCGCCTGCCCACTGATTAGCCTCAATGGATCGCTGGTAGGCGGCGACGGCCTGCTGCGGGTCGACCTTGTCGAGGTAGCGGCCCCGGAACTCCCACACCGAGGCCAGCAACACCGGGTTGCCGCATCGTTCGGCCAGCGTTAGCGCCAGGTCCAACTCGTCCCGAGCCCGGTCGAGCTGATGGAGGTCCAGCAGCCCTCGGGAGGCCATCGTCCGCATCCGCGCCTCGACATCCACCCGGCCGAGATGCTGCGCGGCCAGAGCGCCGAGACCACACACGTCGACCATGTCAAGCGGACGTCGATCGTTGAGGTACAGGGCGGTCAACGCCTCGGCCAACTGCCACACCCGCTCCGACCACCCCCGATCCGCGCACAGCCGCAGGACCGCCATCAGGCTGGCCCGCTCCCGGGACAACCACCCCTGCGCCGCAGCCGCCTCGCTGGAGGCGAATGGGTCGACCGTCTCGGCGAGGAGCCACCCAAGGTCGGCAAGTCGGAACCGTGAACCCATCACGGCCCGATCGGCGAACACGGCCCGCACCAGGTAGAAGTCCGCCAACGCCCGCAGCGCCGGCTCCGCTGTCTGCGATGACTCATCGGCCCGTCCGCGTTCGGCGGCGTGCCGACCCACCAGGCCAAAAAGCCTGCACCGGCTCTGCGGCAACTCCTCAACCAGATTTGCCGCCCGCAGCGCGGCCACCGCTGCCCGCGCTCGCGACACAGGAACGCCGAGTAGCGCGGCGGCCACCTCGGCGTCGAACTCAAGACCCGATACCAGGCCCACCAGCCGATACACGCGTGCCGCGTCGTCCGGCAGCGCCTGATAAGCGGCGGTGAACACCATCGAGACCCCGGACCGGCCGTCCAACGACAACGCGTCCAACCCATCGCGCAACTCCGCGACGAACTCCGCCACGCTCAACGTCGGCTCTATCACCAGCCGCGCCGCCGCTACCCGCAACGCGATCGGCAAGCCAGCGCACAACTCGACCAACTCGCTCACCAACGTGGGGTCCTCACCGAGACGATCCACGCCACAGACCGCGACGAGCACTTCCCGGGCGCTCACCTCATCCAGAGGATCGATCATCACCAGCTCCGCGCCATCCAGTTGCAGCTCACCGACCCGATGCGCGCTCGTCGCTACCACGGCACTGCCGGGCGCCTTCGGTAGCAGCGTACGGACCTGTCGAGGCTCGGTCACGTCATCAAGGACCACCAATATCGGACGCTCCGCCGTACAGGTCCGGAACAGGTTCACCCGCTCGGCGGCCCCTGCGGGAAGGTGGCTGCCGTCCACACCCAGATCACGCAGACAACCAGCGAGCGCCTCGGCCACCGCAGCCTCACCACCCACCTCCGACCGCAGTGCCGTGAAGTCGACGAACAACTCACCGCCTGGGAACCGGGCCCCCACCCGCTCCGCGATCCGCCGGGCCAACGCCGTCTTACCCACCCCAGGAAGCCCACTGAGCACCGAGATCCGTACCGGCGGCACACCGCCCTCCGCAGGAAGGCCAAGATCGTCCAACCGTCCTAACTCCCGGACACGATTGACGAATAACCGATCCGCCGCTGGGACCTGCCGAGGCACCCGCACCACCCGAGGCGGCACCGGCGGCAGCGACACGATCACGTCACCGACCTGATGCCCCACCTGCACCACCGCGCCGGCAACCCCGGACCCGGAGAACTCGTTCGACACCGACGACGGCCCTGGAACCTGACCACCCGCGCTGACACCGCGACTGTTGGCCTCCTCGGCACCGTCCACGCCCACTCCGATCGGTCCCGCCACGACAAGTTTCCGACCGCCTGTCGCAATTGAACCTCACCTTACGCGACCTGACAGCACCTAACCGCAAGGTCGCCAGGCAGATCGGCGACCACCAACACCGAGATCGCGCTTCGGGGCCGGCATGCCACCGGGGATGTGGAGGTCGTCGGCGATGCGTTCGACCGTGTCGATGCCGGCAGACCGGCGTCATTCTGCCCCCGGTGACGGCGACGATCACCGAGGTGCCACAGGCCCCCAGCCGTCCAGGGCGAGGGGGACGCCCTCGTTGAAGGCTTGAACGCACGCCGCGGTGTACGGGTAGGTGTTCGCGGGCAGGCGGACTGTCGGGAACCATTTGATTTCTGCGCATTTGTGTGGTTCGACGTTTATGGGCTGGCCGTGTTTGTGGGGGTTGTGCGCAGCGGTGAAGACGAGACCGACGCGGCCGCGGCCGGAGGGGTTGCGGTGGTGCACGGTGGTGACGAGCCGAAGTTCGTCCGGGGAGAGCCGTAGGTCGATCTCTTCGCGGGCCTCGCGGATCACGGCGCTGATCGCGTCCTCGTCGGGTTCGAGTTTCCCGCTGGGTAAGTTCCATTGCCCGTCGGCGTAGCCGGTGCCGGCGCGTAGCGCGAGGAGTACCTGGTCGGCGTCGGTGAGGAGCAGGAGTACGTCAACTGGGTGTGTCGGTGGTGCGCTCACCCTGGCGGAGAATAGCGGGCTGGTCAGCCCCGAGCGGGTCGACCCGCCGGGCGATCCAGTCGAGTCGTTGGGCGGGTCGAGGCCGCCCGGGGACATCCACCAGTGCTGGCCCGACCCCGGCGTGGGCTCGACGGACCGCCTCGACCCTTTGGTCCTGAAGGTGGTGATTGCATGGAAGCTGGGTGTTCGAGCCAGCCGACCGTTCCGGCGAGTCGACCGGCCAGCGTTCTGGCAGCAAGGATTACAGGCGCAGCCCGGAGCTGACACCTTAAGGTCCATCGCGCAGGCGTTGTCGAGCCGGGGCCGTCATCAGCGACCCTGCACTCCGGGGATGGCGCGACGTTCATGAAGTCGGCCCTCGCTTGGACTACGTCTCGGTGCCGCCTCGTTGACCGAACCGGACCTGCGTAGATCTCCGTGTTTGTTGGGACGGCTTCCTGCAAGGAGCCGAGCGCGTGCAGGGCAGAAGCGGTCACCCGTGCTGTTCTCTCCCCGGCGGCCATCGTCGTGTCAGTGGTGCTGCTTGCCGAGTCCGGGTAGACCGCCCGTGACCGTACGCACCGAGCTGCCGCGTTGGCGAGCCCGATCGCGCCGGTCGGCCTGCTCCGGGTCGGGTAGGTTGCCCAGCGGTTGCGATGGTGTGCCGAGTCGGGTCCTGCGGGCCTTCTTGCGTGCCCGGCTGATGGTCAGCGCACACCGGCCGCACTCGTTGATGCCAGTCGGTCGGGCAGCCAGCAGCTCGTACGCCGCCGTCGGAATGGCCAGTCCGCACATGAACGCGGCTGGGTCGTCTGGGTCGGGCCGGTGTGCGATCGGCTGGTCGTCGCGGAGTTGGACAGCCCAGCCGGTATGCCACCGGTCCGGTTGCGGCGTTGGCGTTGTCGGCGAGCGGGCACCCCGGGCCAGGATCGCGCAGGGGCGGCACTCGTCCATTTCAGCCGGCCGTCGGCGCTGCAGCGCCGACGGGTCGGCCACCAGTTCGCCGCACATCGTGTAGCCAGGGAACCCGGCCAGCGGGCGGTGTAACTGGCCCTGCGGGTGCCCAGCATCCACGATTGGGATCCAGCCCGAACTCCAACCGCCCATTCTCTACCGTCCCCACGCCCAACGTCGATGCCTCAGCATCCCCTACCGCCACGACCCACGGCCACGTCACTGGCAAAGCTGAGGCGGTAACAGCTCTATCCACTGGTCAGGTGCCAGCATTCCGTAGTGGGGCTGGCCTATGGTTTGGTCCCGTTACAAGGAATGACTCGCCGGACGGCTTCTCGCGTCGTCCGCGTCCGGGAGCCGTCCAGTCTCGGTCGGTGTTTCACGGATGACGGCTTCGGCGGCTTCCAGGGCGCCGACGAGGTCGACCAGCAAGGGTTCGGGTATGCCGCCGGCACCCAGGCCGCAGGCGGTGACTTGGTCGGTGAGTTGTTCGGCTTGTCGCTGGTTGAGGATGGCACGGCATCCGGGGTGGGCGAGGACGTCCCGGGCGGCGTAGCCGTCGCTGCGGGCTCGTTCGATGAGGTCGGCGACGATGGGCTGTGCGGCAGGCTGCTCGACGCCGCCGAGCGCGTCGACGAGGCACATTCCGAGGCGGGTGTGGAACACGACGAGGCCGGCCGCCGCGGTGTCCAGCCTCTGGTAGGCGGCCACGGCGTGTCGTTGAGTGGTGCTCATGGTGGCCGCTGGCTGGCACAGCAGGGTCAGGGCTGCGGTGACGGCGTGTTCCCACGGTTCGCCTGGCGCGGTGTCACGTAGTAGTTCCAGGGCGCGGGTGCGTTTGCCGGTGGTGGCATGGGCGATGACGGCGATCTGTCGGCCGTCGAGCATGCGTCGGCCGATGCCGTTGTGTTGTTGGAGCCGGTGGTAGGCGTCGTCCCAACGGCCGGCCGTGGCGAGAGCGTGTGCGCCGCTGGACAGCAGGACTGTCCAGAGCCATTGGCGGAGTTCGCGGTGGGTGGTGGGGCCGGGGGTGAGGCGTGCGGCGGGGATGAGGATGCCATCGATGGTGATGTCGGTGCGGGATGCGACGGCGCGGTAGAGGGCTTCGAGGAGTTTCCACGCTCCGGTGCCGTCGCCGACGCGGGTGCGTAGACGGGCGAGGTTGATGATGGGTTCGAGGCTGTGACTTGCTGTTCGGAAGTCGGGCGCGGGGTGGGCGAGCGCGGAGCGGGCGAGCCGTGTCGACCATTGGTGGGCCAGGTCGGGTCGTCCGCAGTCTGATGCGAGCAGCGCGGCGAGGTTGATCACGGCGGTCGCGGTGGCGGGGTCGTGGTCGCGGGTGGCGGCGGCAGCGCGGTGGGTCAGGTCGGCGACCCGTTGGGGCAGTGGGGTGCAGGCGGGTCGGGGTCGGGCGACGAGGGGGAATCTGCGGGCTTGCGCCCCGGTTGGGTCCATCAGCTACCGCTTCCCGCCCTGGCCGTGGTAGCCGTCGCGGCGTGCGAGTGCTGGTTGGTGGCGTGTGCGCCCGGTGGGGTGGTGGGTTCTGGGCCGAAGATGGCGGTGGCGGCGTGGGTGGCGAGGACAGCCTGGGTGGTCGCGGGAAGGCCGATCCGGTTCATCGCGAAGATGACGTGGTGGGCGAGGACGTCGCGCAGCCCGCGGTGGAGGTCGCCGGTGTCGGCGAGATGGGCCAGGTCGCGGCCGGCGGTGGTGAAGGCGGCGGCCCAGTCCGCCCCTATCAGGTGTGGCCGGGCCGGGTGGGTGAGACTGCTCGCGTCGGTGCTCATGAGCCGGCGCAGCGCTGCTTGGAGAGCCAGGGTCTTGTCTGGGCTGGGTGTGTCGGGTGGGGGGCGGTGGTGGGCGACCTTGAACCAGACGTCGCCTTGTTCGTACCAGTCGAGGCCGGCCCCGCGCAGCAGGGTGCTGGCGAGCAGGATCGCGATCTCGCGGCGTCGACGGGTGGCGGGCTCTGTTGCGGTGGTGGCGAGGTAGCCGAGTACGTGTTGGCTGTCGGCGTGCCACAGTCGGTGGGCGACCGCCATCGCGTGGTCGCCGCCGAAGGCGCGGGTTTCGGGTTCGTAGACGACCTCGACGGCGCGGGTGATGTGCCGTTCACGGATGAGGGCGTCGAGGTGGCTGAAGAGGTGCTCCCGTGCTGCTGTGGTCGCGTTGCTGGGGAGGTAACGCAGCCGCCACTGGGGTGTCTTGCGGATGAAGAACCAGCCGGTGATGTGCCTGTCGGCTTCCGCTTGCATGAGCATGGGGGCGAGGTGGGTGGTGGCGGTGTGCTCGGCCTGGTCCGGATCGGGCAGCTCGATGGTGATCTGGAGCCACGGTGACGGCATCATGGCGTTCCTTCGAGGGTCGGGTGGTGGGGGCCGGTGTGCGGGTCGGGTGGTGTCAGGCGAGCAGGAGGGCCGCGTCCCATCCGGACATGGGTGGGGTGCCGGTGCCGACGGCGTGCAGCGCGAGGACGGCGCCGGTAGCGCCGTCCATGAGTTCCGGGTCGGTCATCGGCTCGCTCAGTAGCTGGGCGGCGAGGTGGCTGGCCAGGTCGGGTAGTTCACCGGCCAGGGCGGGGCTGCGGGCGTCGACCGCCATGCGGAATGCGGCGTGGAGCAGGCCGGCTTTGCCGTGGCACAGGCCGATCTCGGGGAGGAGGTCCGGTCGGGCCGGGTCACGCAGCGCGGCCAGGACCCCGCGTTCGGCGACTGCCTGCCGGCGGGCGTCGCCGAGAGCGATGCCAGCCAGTTGTTGGGCCCGTGCGGTGCCGGCGATGCCGTAGCACCAGGAGGGCCGTGGACGGTGCGACGGTGCGAGGCGGCCGGTGTGGTCGATGGTGAGGTAGCCGGGCCACCACGGGCCAAGGTGGTCGTCTTGGCGCCATTGGTCGGTCCAGGAGCAGAGGCGGGCGAGAGCGTCGTGCAGGCCGGTGGTGGTCAGGTCGTGAAGGACGGCGAGGGAGAGCAGCGCGATGACGGCGCTGATGCCGTGGGCGACTCCCAGGTTCCCGTGCCCGTGCGGATGGTCGGGGTCGGGTTCGCCGGACAGACCGACCTGCATCCACCACGGTGGCAGTTCGGTGGCATCGCGCTGGCCGGGCAGAGGGCGGGTGAGGCGGATCAGGTAGGCGAGCACGTCGCGGGTGACGGGGTGGCCGGGGTGGCGGTGCAGGTGGTAGACGCCGAGTCCGGTCAGGCCGTGGATCAGGTCGAACTCGCGCATCGGCAGCGGATCACCGCGGTCGATGCGGGTGTGAGCGGCGGCCAGGCGCGCTCGGGTTAGGGCGATGGTGGTGTCGTCGAGCGCGGCCAGCGCGCGCCGGTAGCGGGTCGTGCCGGTGGCGTGCAGGGCGAGGCCGACTGCGGGTGCGCCGTGGAACAGGTTGGCGTTGCCTCCGGTACTGACCGGCTGGGATGTGGCGAGTTTCAGCCAGGTGTGGGCGATGGTGTCGTCGCCGTGGCCGGTGCGGGCTCGTTCGATGTGCAGCAGGGCGATACCGACCGCGCCGCCCGCGAGGGACTGCGGTCTCGCCCGCCCCTCAAATGCGGGTGGGATGGCGTGTGGGTCGGCCAATGCATCAGCGATGGCTGTTGACGCCGCGAGCGCGCTCGGGTGCGTAGGGCTCATTGTTCGTTCCGGGTGCGGGCGGTCCAGCTCAGCGCGGCGGCACGGGCCAGGTGCAGGCAGGCCCGTTCGCTGTCCAGGTCGGGGCCGATCATGCGGGTGTGGTGCAGGTGCAGCAGGTCAGGCAGCACGCTGTCCACAGCGGCGCCTGCGGTGTGCAGGGTGGCGCGGTAGGTGGTCAACGCCTCGTGGCGCCGCTGCCATGCAGCCCGCAACTCGGTGCCGTCACCGAGGATGTTAAGGCCGGTCTGGTCGGGGTTGGCGAGCGTGATCGTGCGCTGATACACGTCGCGGGGTGGGGCGGATCGCTGCGGGCGGGTGTGGTCGATGAGCCACCGCATGCCGGCGGTGGTGTTACCGATCAGGGCGGTCGTGAGGTGCAGCAGGCTCGCTGCGGTCACCGCACGAACATCGGATGCCCGTCCACGGTCGATGGCAGCCAACTGGGTGACGGCGGCTGCGGAGTCGGCGGCGAAGACCCCGGCGGCGGCAGCGTCGGCGGTGGGACCGCCGAAGCGGCCGGTCTCCGGGTAGTCGGTGTCAACCTGCACGCGGGCGATCAGGCCGACGCGGCGCAGGCCATGTGTCCACTCGGCGAGTGTGGCGAGGTTCGCGTTGCCGGTCAGCCGCAGCCGTAGGTGCGCATCGGGGTCGCCGTAGCGCAGAAACCACCATCGTGTCTGTGGGTCGAGCTTGCGGAGCAAGGACGGGAGGTGTCGGGTGAGGATTGGTGTCTGTCGGTCGGGATGGCCGTACAGCTTGACGAAGAGGTGTTCACCGACGCCGGGGAGGTGCCCGTGTTCGCGGACGTCGACCACGGGTGCGGTGGCAAGCGCGTGTGGTGGTGATGCCGGGTGGATTGTGGCGGCCAGGGGGACGACGATCTCGTGGGCGTGCCCGCCGATCCAGCCGGCTGTGTCAGGCGGGGGCGCGGTGCGCAGTACGGCGGTCGGGGTACGGCGCAGGTGGTCGCGCAGCAGGGCCTGATGCGCCGGCTTGGCGAGGTCCAGCCGGATGCGCTGGTCGCTGTCGCCGAGGTACACCCCCGGTGGGCAGCCGGTGGTGTCACGCCAGGATGCCAGTGCCCGGCTCCACTCCCGCCAGCTCACCGCAGGGGCGGGCAGGGCATTGGCTGGTAGTAGCCAGCGTGCCGGTGACAGGATGGTCCGTTGGTAGCGCAGGGCGGGCAGGAACGGCAGACCGCTCGCAGCGCCCCAGTCGAAGCCGTCACACGGTGCCGTGAAGGCAGTGGGGGCCTCGGTGAGGAAACGCACGATCGGCAGGGTGTAGTGCACCTGTTCGACCGCGTTGAGCACGATCGGCTCCACCACCCGCCGCCGGGAGACCGACACCAGGTAGACCCGGTCAGCATCAGCGGTGACCGCGATGTCATCCAGCGCGATCCGGTCGGGCGCGTTGTCGTGGTACTCCCCGAGCGAGAGGTGGTGCGGCATCACGTGGGGGGCGCGGGCCACGTCTTCGGTGACCGTGTAGAGGGCCGCCGCCGACACCTGCACTTGCAACGCGCCACGGGTCACCTGAGGTAGCGCCGCGTACTCGCCGGTCATTCGCTTCCGGTCCGCAGGGTCGAGCAGGTCGAGAAACCGGCCGGTGACAGTGCCGGCATTGCGGGACACGCCGACCACCTCCAGCTGAAACTCGCCCCGGTCGAGGTCCCGGGTGGTACGGGCATGCACGGTGACGGTCAGCTCGGTGCTCGGCTGGACAGATACGACGGGTGCGCCACCGGTGAGGTCGGCGATGGCGGCGTCATCGAGCACGACCTCACGCTCGCGTCGCAGCGCCGCGTCCTGGGCGAGGGCCATCAGCTTCCGATCCCGCGCGGTCAGGGCCGGCGGCGGCGCGGGGGTAGCGCCGCGGTAACCGGCGGGGTATCCCAGGCCGAGATCGGCGTCCACCGCGTCACGGACCGGCACGATCGCATGGGGTCCGTAACGCTCGAGGAAACGGCGGTGCCACGCCGTCCACCCCCCACGGCCGGCAGCGGCGAGACGCACCAAGGCGCCGGCTGCGCTCGCCGCCTCTACCGCTACCACCTCGGGAACACGCACGTCGGCGTCCAGCCGCAGGTCCATCGCGACCGGCGGCTCGTCGGCGGGGTGCAGACCCGTCATCGTCTCGGCCAGTCGCGCACCAGGCGCCGCGGTGTCCGACACGGCCCGTTCGGAGAGGGTGCGCAGCACGGCGAGCGTCGCACGCGCCTGGGCGAGCGCGCTGTCGCCGGGGGTGCCGGCGTCGGCGTCGGCCACCGCCTGCTGAAGGCCGGCGGTGACGCCGGACAGTGGGTCGGTGCAGGTGGTTGGCGGCCGTAGCGCGGTCAGCAGGAGACGTTGCGACACCATCCGCGCGAGCAGCGCATGTACCACCCCGACGGGGGCGCCGTGGTCGGCGGCAAGCACGGCGGCCAGATCCCCCAGTCGAATCGGGTCCGCCGCCGCCGTCAGCGCCGTGAGCACCGGGCCGGTGGCGCGCACGTGCACCTGGGTGGGCCGTTCCCCGGGCTTCTGGTGGGTGCGGTGCTCCAGCACGATCTGCCTGTCGCGGCACGTCAGGAGATTGTTGGCGCGGACCGTCAGGTGCGGCCGAAGCACCGGATCGGCCTCCAGCCCGTCGACCAGGCCCGAAAGCCACGCCGCCCGTACCCGTGGCACCGCCCGGTGCCCGTCACCGAACCGGACGGCGGCGGTGGGGGCCAGACCCGCGGCGGCGATCCCAGCGAACAAGCCGTAGGGCGTCGCCCGCCCACGCATCCGCAACAGGTAACGCAGGACCGACACCACCACCCGCCGCGCCTCACCCTCCCCGACCCGGCCGTCGCACACCGCGCGGACACGGTCGGCGAGCACGGGACTGGCCAGCTCCACCGCCGCCGCGAACCGCGGCGCCGCGAACACCTGCCCCAACCACCACCGCCACGACCCTGCGTCCGGCGCGCCGGTCAGGTCCGGCCACCAGCCGACCAGCCGATCGGGAGGGCAGGGCGTCGCGCGCACCACCAGCGCGTCCAGGTGCCGGTACACACGTCCTCCCCTGCGAACGTGAGGCGCCCGGCCGCGCGGCGAACGTCACGCGACCAGGCGCCCCGGATCTGCGTCTTACTTCGGGCAGCTGGTGCAGGCGGACTGGCAGGTCTTGCCGCACCCGTCGTTCGTCATGTAGATCAGCTTGTCGACGCCCTCGCCGGACTCGACGAAACTGATGTCCAGCTCCCAGTCGTCCGGCCCGAACTCGTCCTTCTTCCCGTCCACCGCCACCGGCGACACGGACGGAGCGATCCGCTCCTCGGTCATGATCGACACGACAGCCTCCTTCGAGGGGGTTGTGATCCACCCGGCGTCCCGGCCGGAACGCCGGTAGCTGTCAACGCCAGGACACCGCGACGACTCCATGGCGCTTCGGCACGTACCAGCCGTCCGGCACGCCCGCGCTGGTGGGCAGGTACTCGATACGGGCGGCCCCGCGACGGCGGAAGTCCGCCGCCCAGCGGCGCAACAGCCCCACATACCGGTCAGCGACCACCTCGGCCTGCGGGCCGTAGGCGTAGACACCGCTCTCCCACCCACCGAGGCCCTCGTTCTCCCGTTTCGTCCGGTACGCGAGACTGCCGCCCTCGACCACGGCGGCCGTGCCGTAGGTCACCGCCGGGGTGAACACGCCCTGGTCCACCAGCTGCCGGCTCGCGTATAGAAAGGGAACGTGGGGTGCGCTGGTCACCACGAACAACTCCAGCTCGTCGGGCATGTCGAACGCCGCCCCGGACCACCGCTCGATCCTCGGCGCGTGCACCGCCTTACGCAGCGCCGGCACGTCGAAGCCCGGATCCGGCCCGTCGATGCGCAGTGTCGCCTCACCGTGGATCGGCACCAGCGTCTCGGAGTACGTGCCCTCGCCCTGCATCGGCACGAACCCTCCGAGGCAGTAGCTGTGACTGACCAGACGCCCTCCGGCCAGGTCGAAGGCGATACAGCGGGACAGGCCGGCGAACCGCAACGGCACCACGATCCGGCCGCGCTCGGACAGCTGGGCGATCCAGGCCGGCGGGATGTCCCACGCCCCGACCGTGACGATGATCCGGTCGTACGGCGCCTGCTCCGGCACACCGTGTTCAGCGTCGGCCTGCACGACCCACACCCGGTCCTCGTAGCCAGCGGCCTGCAGGCAGGCGCGGGCCCGCGCGACGATCTCCGGATCGATGTCCACCGACGTCACCGCCCCCTGCGGGCCGACCAGCTCCGCGATCAGCGCCGCGTTGTACCCACCCGAACCGATCTCCAGAACCCGCATCCCCGGCTCGATCTCGGCCTGCTCCAACATCACCGCCTGGATGTGCGCCGCCGACACCGAACTGAGCGCCTTACCGTCCGGACCAGTCTTCGTCACCAGCGGGGTATTCGAGTCGTACACCACGTCCAGCGGCTCGCCTGGGGCGAACAGGTGACGCGGCACGACCGAGAACGCCGCAGCCACCGCCTGCAACCTGATCGTGTCCTCTCCCAACTCCGCCACCATCGCCGCCCGCAGCGCCACGGGATCCCGCACAACACTCCCACTAGCGGTAGTCATGTCATCACTTCCTGGTTATGTGGTTGGTTGCCGTCGCCAGCCGAAGCCAAGTCAACCTGCAGGCAGCTTCGCGAGAGGTTGCGGAGCCGGCAGCCGTCACGCCGGCCACAGGGCGCACCCTTCGCCGCTCCGAATCCCGGTCTGGCATCCGTGATGCCAGGAACCAGTAGACTCGCCCGACCGCGTGTCGAACACCCTCGACACGAACCTTCGACGCGCGACTCGGCGCTCCCACCCCAAACGAGCAAACGGGAGCTCATCGCACACGCAGAGCCACCTCGTTCACGATCAAAAGCGTCCACCCCGCCGACTCCGAACCCCGGTACTCCGACAGCACAGTCCGGCATGGAGGTCGGGCAGGGCGAAACGCGCCGCGCTGTCGGCGCACACGGTGGATGTCCCGCGACCCGACCGCGCGGTGCGCTCCCCCCATAAGCCGACACCACGGAGGCCGGGCATGGTTGAAGGCTCCTACCGTCGCCGGTAAAGTGCCACGAACGCCCACCGCCCAGCGAACCGCTGATACGCGATGCGGGCACCATCAGCCCGGGCACCGAGGGCAGGCAGTTGTGACTACGAAGCCGACCGTCGCCGCGCTGACGATCATCTCCACCGCTGCTGGTGAGGTGGTGTTCGTCCGGCAGCAGCGCGGCCCGTACGCAGGATGGCTGCTGCTGCCCGGCGGCAAGATCGAGTTCGGAGAGTCAGCGCAGGACGCGGCCCGCCGGGAGACGGTGGAAGAAGCAGGCTTCGAGGCGGGCGAGCTGACACTGACCGGGGTGTACGAGATTCGCGCCGAGAACGGCTCCTACCACTTCGTGATGTTCGCCTTCCACGCCGGCACCGCGACCCAGGTGGCGGCCGGCGGGCATCACGTGGACGGCGTGCTCCAGGCAGCGGTCCACGACGTGCAGCCGCATCCGACGGTGATGCAGATCCTCAACAACGCGGGTGTCGCCCGCTACCCCGTTCGGGACGTTGAGGCAGGACTGCGCCGGGACGGGATCCTTATGCGCGGGCATCTGACCGCATCTGCGGGCACCCCGACTTGACGGGCTCACTGGCCGACCGCCAACGCCGCCACTGACAGGTGTGAGGCGGCCGGTCCGGGTGGCGATCAGGCGGATTGGGGTCTGTCAAACGAACGGCTCTGTCTTAGAGGTTGATTCGAGAGGTTTCGTCCGCCGAGGGTTTGACCGGGGTTTCGGGGGCTACTCGAGGAGCTAACTGGACGGCGGCGATGGGGCGAGGC
>NZ_JBIUCH010000023.1:0-103426 GCF_044548625.1 Micromonospora sp. NPDC051925
TCCAGGGCACTGGTAGTGCGTCGGGTGTGACCCCGACCTGCACCGCCAGCTGATCCTGCCGTCGGCCCGACCCGGTACCTCCGGGTCGGGCCGACGGTCCACGGCTATCCGACCGGCTCGACGCGCATCGGCCGGACCATCGTCTGCCAGGCCGGGCAGCCGGCCGGACTGCTGTGCGCCGCTGACCACCGACTCCCGACAGAGGAACCGTCGATGAGACCAAGAATCGCAATGCTCGCCGCCGCGCTGGCGACGGCCCTGGCGACGATGACGGCCGTGGTCACGGTCGCCACCCCGGCGTCGGCCGCGACGCTGACCCAGGTGACCAACTTCGGCACCAACCCGACCAACCTCCAGATGCACCTCTACGTGCCCGACCGGGTGGCTGCCCGGCCGGCCCTGCTGCTCGCCCTGCACTACTGCACCGGCAGCGGCCCGGCGGTGCACTCCACCTTCGGGCTCAGCACTCTCGCCGACCGCTACGGCTACATCGTGATCTACCCGTCGGTGACCCGGAGCAGCAAGTGCTGGGACGTCTCGTCCCCCCAGGCGCTGCGGCGGGACGGTGGCAGCGACCCGATCGGCCTCAAGTCGATGATCGACTACGTCCGGAACCGCTACCCGGTCGACCCCAACCGCATCGGCGTCGCGGGGTTCTCCTCCGGCGCCATGATGACCAACGTGATGGTCGGGCTCTACCCGGACCTGTTCAACGCCGGGGTCAGCTCCTCCGGCGTTCCGTTCGGCTGCTTCGCCACCACCAACGGCTCGGAGTGGAACAGCGACTGCTCCGGCGGCCGGATCGTCAAGACCCCGCAGCAGTGGGGCGACCTGGTGCGTAACGCCTACCCCGGGTACACCGGCAAGCGGCCCCGGTTCCAGATCTGGCACGGCACCACGGACACCACGCTGAGCTACGTCAACTTCGGCGAGCAGATCAAGCAGTGGACCAACGTGCTCGGCGTGTCCCAGACCCCCAGCTCCACCGACTATCCACAGACCAGCGCCACCCGTACCCGCTACGGGGGCACCGGCGGCACGCCGCCGGTGGAGGCGATCAGCTTCCAGGGCTACGGCCACTCCATCCCGTTCGACGCCGCTCAGGCCATCCGCTTCCTGGGCTTCGACGGCGCGAGTCCGACGACGCCGCCGAATCCGACGACGACCCCGCCGAATCCGACGACGCCGCCTCCGAGCCCGACGACGCCGCCTCCGAGCCCGACGACGCCGCCTCCGAGCCCGACGACGACTCCTCCGAATCCGACGACGACGCCGCCGGGTGGGGCTGGTTGTTCGGCTTCGGTGTCGTTGAATTCGTGGACCGGTGGTTTTGTGGCCACGGTGAAGGTGACTGCGGGTTCTTCGGGTACGCGTGGTTGGACGGTGAGTATGGCGTTGCCGGGTGGGGCGAGTGTGACGAACACGTGGTCGGCGACGGCCAGTGGTAGTTCTGGGACGGTGCGGTTCACGAATGTGGACTACAACGGTCAGCTCGGTGCGGGTCAGGTCACCGAGTTCGGTTTCCAGGGCACTGGTAGTGCGTCGGGTGTGACCCCGACCTGCACCGCCAGCTGATCGACTGAGCCACCTCGGCGTCGGGGCGGAGGGCCCGCACGGGTCCTCCGCCCCGACGTCCCGTGTCTGCGTCGGCTGCCGTCGGCACCGCACCCAGCCACCCGGCCCCCACCCGCGCTGCCGGGACGCGGGCCCGGTCAGCCGGTCTCCTCGGGCAGGTGCCACACCTCTCGCATCGGCGCCCACCAGTGCCCCGATCCGGGCTCGGCGAGCGACTCCTGGCACGGATCGGTCAGCTTCCACCACGCCTGCGTCTGCGGGTCGGCGGCGATCAGTCGCTGGTCGGCGTCGTGGTCGTCACCGACGTACTCGTAGTAGCCGAACAGCAGGTCGCCGTGGAGGAAGATGGTGTAGTTGCGGAAGTTCGCCACGCGCAGGGTCTGCTCCACGCCCGGCCACACCGCGGAGTGCAGCCGTAGGTAGGTTTCCCGGTGCTCGGGCCGGAGCCGGATGAGGCAGCCGTAACGTTGCATGGGGGTCCTTTCGGTGCGGGGTGGCTACGCGGGGGCTGGCGAAGGAGGCATGGTGGCGCTGACCGACGACGCGATCGCGCGGATTCGCAGCATGATCCAGAGCGGTGAGCTGCCACCGGGCGCGCGGCTGCCGCCGGAGCCGCAACTGGCCGCCCAGATGGGCCTGTCGCGCAGCGGGGTACGGGAGGCGGTGAAGGTGCTCGAATCCGCCCGGGTGCTCGACGTGCGACGTGGCGACGGCACGTACGTCACAAGCCTCGCCCCCCGCCTGCTGCTGGAAGGGCTCGGTGTCGCGGTGGAACTGCTGCGCGACGACACGCTGCTGGAGGTCATGGAGGTACGCCGCATGCTGGAGCCGGTGGCCACCGGGCTGGCGGCGCTGCGGATGACCGACGCGGACCTCGACGAACTCAGCCGGATACTGGAGCAGATGCGGGCGGCGGCCGACGACGCCGAGAAGCTCATCCGGTTCGACACCGCCTTCCACCACACCGTCATCGCGACCACCGGCAACGAGACCCTCACCTCACTGCTCAACGGGCTGTCCAGCCGTACCGTGCGGGCCCGGGTGTGGCGCGGGTTGATAGAGGGCAACGCGGCGCACAAGACGATCGACGAACATCACGCGATCTACCTCGCACTGCGCTCGCGGGACCAACTGCTCGCCCAGGCCAGCGCGCTGATGCACGTCAACACCTCGGAGGCCTGGTTGCGCCGGGTGCTCGCCGCCAAGGCGGCGGACGCCTGACGGCTGCCCCGGCGGCGGAGCAGGTCATCCCGCTGCCGTCCCGGCCGGGGCGGCAGCCCACTGCGGACCGTCCGGGAACCGGAAGGCGGCCAGCGAGGCCGGGTGGATCTCCGCGCTCATCCCCGGGGCGGTGGGCGTCAGGTACCGCCCGCCACCGACCCGGGCCGGGTCGACGAAGTGCTCGTGCAGGTGGTCGACGTACTCGATGGCCCGGTCGTCGGTGGTGCCGCTGAGCGCCACGAAATCGAACATCGCCAGGTGCTGCACCAGCTCGCACAACCCCACCCCGCCGGCGTGCGGGCAGACCGGCACCCCGAACTTCGCGGCGAGCAGCAGGATCGCCAGGTTCTCGTTGACCCCGGCGACCCGGCAGGCGTCGATCTGCACCACGTCGACGGCGTCGGCCTGGAGCAGTTGTTTGAACATCACCGCGTTGTGCACGTGCTCACCGGTAGCCACCCGGACCGGGTTGAGCGCCTTGCGGACGGCGGCGTGCCCGAGCACGTCGTCCGGCGACGTGGGTTCCTCGATCCAGTACGGGTCGAACTCGGCCAGCTCGCGCATCCACCGGATCGCCTCGGGCACGCCCCAGACCTGGTTGGCGTCGACCGCGAGGCGGACGGCCGGCCCGACGGCCTGGCGGGCGATCCGCATCCGGCGTACGTCGTCGGCCAGGTTCCCACCGACCTTGAGCTTGATCAGCCGGTATCCGTCCCGCACCGCCTCCGCGCAGAGCCGGGCCAGCTTCTCGTCGTCGTAGCCCAACCAGCCCGGTGTCGTGGTGTACGCCGGATAGCCCTCGGCCCGCAGCCGGCGCTCGCGTTCGGCCCGGCCTCCGTGCGCCCTTCTCAGCAGCGCGAGCGCCTCCTCCTCGGTGAGGGCGTCGCGCAGGTAGCGGAAGTCGACCTGCGCGACGAGCTGCTCCGGGGTGAGGTCGGCCAGCAGCTTCCACAGTGGCGTGCCCGCCCGTCGGGCGGCGAGGTCCCACACCGCGTTGACCAGGCCGCCGGCGGCCATGTGCACGACTCCCTTCTCCGGGCCCAGCCAGCGGATCTGGCTGTCGCCGACGAGTCTGCGCGCGAGGGCACCCGGGTCGGTGGTCAGCTCGTCGACCGGCTGGCCGACGACCATCGTGGCGAGCGACCGCACGGCGGCGACCTGGATCTCGGTGCCGCGTCCCACGGTGAAGACCAGACCGTGCCCCTCGGCACCCGCCGAGGTCCGCAGGACGACATAGGCGGCGGAGTAGTCGGGGAACGGGTTCATCGCGTCCGACCCGTCACGGTGCACGGAGGTGGGGAAGCGTACGTCGATCGTCTCCACCGACGAGATGCGCTCAGTCACGGGAACTCCTGGGAATGGGGACGTGGGCGGTCTGCCGCCCCGCCTCGGGGGCCTGTCACGCCTGGCCCGGCCGGGGGACCGGGCAGGTTCAGGTCTGTGCCTTGCCTCCGGTGATCCGGGAGACCACCAGGGCGACCAGGATGACGGCGCCGTTGAGGAAGTTCGTCCACTGCGCGGGCACCCCGGCCAGGGTCAACACGTTGATGATCAGAAACAGCAGCAGTACGCCGGTGAAGGCGCCGAAGACGCTGCCCCTGCCGCCGTTGAGGCTGACCCCGCCGATCACCGCCGCCGCGAAGACCTGGAAGATCGCGCCGTTGCCCTGGGCCGACGGCACCGCCGCGAGCCGGCCGCTGATCAGCAGGCCGGCGAGGGCGGCGAGGACACTGGCCACGATGAGCGCGAGCCACAGCATCCGGTCGGTGCGGATGCCGGCCGCGCGGGCCGCGTCGACGTTGCCCCCGATCGCGTACAGGGCCCGGCCCGGCCGGGTGTGGCCGAGCACCACGATGCCCGCGGCGAAAAGGGACAGGGCCACCCAGATCGACGCCGGAACCCCCAGCCAGGTGGCCGAGCCCAGGTAGGTCATCGACGATGGCAGGGCGAAGAAGGTCTTGCCGCCCGAGATGCCGGTCAGCAGGCCGCGCAGCACGATGAGCATGCCCAGGGTGACGACGAACCCGTTGAGCCCGAACCGGACGATCAGCAGCCCGTTGAAGGCACCGACGAGGGCGCCGACGAGCAGGACGACCGGGACCGCCCAGGCCGCCGGCAACACCTGCAGGCCCAGGCCGTGGGTGATCGCGGGGTCGACGATCAGCCAGGCCGCGATGCCCGGGGCGAGCCCGAAGGTGGACTCCAGCGACAGGTCCATCTTGCCGGTGATCAGCACGATGGTCTGGGCCAGCACCAGGATGGCGATCTCCGACATGCCCTGCAGCACGTTGATGATGTTGTCGGAACTCAGGAAGACCGGGTTGACGATCGACCCGACGATCGCCACCGCCACGATCGCCGGCACCAGGGCCAGATCCCGCAGCCGGGCGACGGCCAGCGTCCTCGGTGACGGCGGCGACGGCGGTACGGGCGTCGACGTGGTGGCGGACAGCGTCTCAGACATGGTGGAGGTCCACCCCTTCCATGGCGGCTACCAGATCGTTGTCGCTCCAGCCGTGCCTCATCTCGCGGACGATCCGGCCCTGGAACATCACCAGTACGCGGTCACAGATCCGCAGGTCGTCGAGCTCGTCGGAGACGACGAGCACGGTGGTGCCCCGGCGGCGCACGTCCTCGACGACCCCGAGGAGGGTCTGCTTGGACCGCACGTCGACACCGGCGGTCGGGGTGATGAGGACCAGCAGCTTCGGATCGCTGGCCAACGCCCGACCCATGACGACCTTCTGCTGGTTGCCGCCGGACAGGTCCGAGACCGGTGTCTGCGGTCCGGCCGCCTTGATCGCCAGCCCGGTGATGGTGTCCCGGGCCAGGGCGTCCCGTCGGGCCGAGGAGATGACGCCGTACCGCCCGATGCGACCCGGCACGGTCATCGCGACGTTCTCCGCGATCGACAGCGACGGCACCAGCCCCTCCCGGTGCCGGTCCTGCGGCACCAGGCCGACGCCGGCGTCCAGCGCGTCGGGCACGCTGCCCGGACGCAGCGTCCGACCGTCGAGGGTCACCGTCCCGCCCGCCGGGCGGGCCAGGCCGACGATCGCCTCGGCCACCTCGACCTTTCCGCTGCCGCCACCGCCGGCGATGCCGACCACCTCACCGGCCCGTGCCCGGACCGAGAACTCCGCGCCGGAGCGGGTCACCAGATCCCGCACCGACAGGGTCACCGGCACGTCGGCCCCGATCGTCCGGTGTGCCGGCTCGGGCAGGCTCACGTCCTCACCTGTCATCGCCGCCACCAGCGCCGGGCGGCTCAGCCGCGCCACCGGGGCGGTGACGATGTGCCGGGCGTCGCGGAACACCGTCACCTGGTCGCAGATCTCGTAGATCTCCTGCAGGTGGTGGCTGATGAACAGGAAGGTCACCCCCTGCGCACGCAGGTCCCGGAGCCGGTCGAAGAGTCGGTTGATGCCCGCGCCGTCGAGCTGGGCGGTCGGTTCGTCGAGGATGATGAACCGGGCGCCGAAGGAGAGCGCACGGGCGATCTCCACGAACTGCCGCTGTTCGACCGAGAGGGTCGCGGCGGGCCGGCGCACGTCGACGTCGACCGACCATTCGGCGAGCAGCCGTTCGGCGTCACGGCGCAGCGCCGACCAACGGATCAGCCGCCCGGGGCCCCGAGCGTGCCGGTTGAGGAACAGGTTCTCCGCCACCGTCAGGGTGGGGATGATGGTGGACTTCTGGTAGACGCATGCCACCCGTCGCCGCCAGGCGTCACGGTCGCCGAGCGCCGGGGCCGGTCGACCGTCGAAGGTCACCCGGCCCTCGTCGGCCGGCTGGAGGCCGGTGAGGACGCCGACCAGGGTCGACTTCCCCGCGCCGTTGCGCCCGACCAGGGCGTGGGCCTCACCCCGCCGGACCACGATGCCGGCGCGGTCCAACGCCACCGTGGACCCGAACCGCTTGGTGATGTTCACCGCCTCGACGGCCGGGTGGTCGTCGTCGACCGGCCCGCCGTGGGCTGCCGGGGCGCCGGCACTCATCCGGCGTTGCCCCACAGGGACGGGTCGTCGTACTTCACCATGGGCTGCCCGGCGATGGCGGCCCCGTCGGCGGTCACCAGCGGTGCCGCGAGCTGGTCTTCGAGTACGCCGTCGCGTACCTGGACGATGGTGCTGCCGTGGTCGGTGGGGCCAGGCGGGAAGGTCCTGCCGTCGATCGCCGCCTTGACGTAGTACAACCCGTACTTGGCGTACAGGTCGGCCGGCTGGCTGACGGTGGCGTCGACCAGGCCGTCCCGGATGTTCTTGAGTTCCTCGGGGATGCCGTCGTTGGAGACGATGAAGACGTGCTTCGGGTCGCTCGGCGGCACCTGCAGGCGCTTCTGCTTGAGGATCTGCAGGGTGCCCGACAGGGCGAACGACGACTGCATGTAGATGCCCCTGACGTCCGGGTCCGAGGCGAGCCGGGTCTGGAGCTTCGCCGCCGCCACGTCCGCCTTCCAGTCGGTGGCCTCACCGAAGACGGTGATCCCGGGGTACTGGACACGCATGCACTCGGTGAAGGCCTCGGTGCGGTCCCGACCGTTGATCGAGTCCAGGCCGCCCTGGAGCATGACGACCTTGCCCTGGCCGGCCAACTTGCTGCCCAGGAACTGGCACGCCTTGGTGCCGTACGCGCGGTTGTCGGCCCGGACCACCATGAACACCCTGCCGGCGTCCGGCCGGGTGTCGATGGTGACCACCGGGATGTTCTTGGCGTCCAACTGTTGCAGGATCGGCGCGATGGCGGCGGTGTCCTGCGGTGCCATCACCACTCCCTTGACCCCCTGGCTGATGAAGGTCTGGGTGTTCGAGATGAGGTTCGCGACGTCGTTCTGCGAGTTGGTCGTCTTGAGATCGACCCCCAGTTCCCGGCCGGCCTTCGGCACCTCCTTGATGTACGAGTTCCAGAAGTCGGTGTCCGACCGGGGGTAGTCGACCCCGACGAGCGGCGTCGAACCGCCCGAGCCGGTCCCGCCGGTGGTGTCCTCGCCGCAGCCCGTCGTGACGGTGGCCGTCACGCCGAGCAGCACTGTCAGCCCGACGCTCAGCAGAGTTCTGCGATCCGTTGTCGACCGTCCATCGGTCGTCTGCTGGGCGGGGGTGCGGATGAGTCCGCCGACGTTGAGGCCGGCCAGCGGCGAACGGCGGGTGAACGGGTGACGGGACATGGGAATCCTTCCACGCGGGAGTGGCGATGGTGGTGGCCGCGCGCTCAGACATCAGACGTTAGGGGCTTCGATTGGCCGACGTCAACGTCTATCTGCTCGGGTGATCCCATTTCGATGCGAGTGGTGAGCCGGCTTCCGCTCCTGTTTCAGACACGCACATCAGATGTCTCGGGTGGGCGCGGGCGTCGGCTGGGTGGCGTCGCCGCGGCGTCGGTCTCGAGCGTCGACTTCTGGGTTCCGATGCGGTGTCGTCGCTGTTGTGAGAACGTTAACATTGACAGCCATGATGGTGCTAGTCGTTCCAGGTGGGCGGCGGTGGTGCGCGGGAGGTCGTCGGTCCATGCATTGGTGTCACGTATGATGACTTTTCATCGACGTCTGTCGATTGCGAAGGCTGATCGCGCTTTCGTCCGGCGTCCGCGACGGGACCAGCCGGATCGTCGACCCTGGCGGCGGGCACCGCCACGGGTGGTTCACCGGGCCGTACCGGTCACCGATCCCGCCGTGATCAGCACCGCACCCCCCACCACCAACAGTGGACCGTCCCAGCGGTGTGACGAGAGTCCACGGTGCCGAGTCGTTCCGAAGGAGAACCACTCATGTTAGGAATCAACAGGTTCCTCCGCCGTCCCAAAGCCCTGGCGTTCCTGGTCGCCGGCAGCATGCTGGCGGCCAGCGGCCTGGTCGGCGGGTTCGCCGAGCCCGCCCAGGCCGCCACCTCCATCACGATCAACGGATCGTCCGGTGGCCGTACGTTCGACGGTGTCGGCGCGGTCAGCGGCGGCGGCGGCAACAGCCGACTGCTGATCGACTACCCCGAACCCCAGCGTGGCCAGATCCTCGACTACCTGTTCAAGCCCAACTACGGCGCCTCGCTCCAGATCCTCAAGGTGGAGATCGGCGGCGACACCAACTCCACCAGCGGCTCCGAGCCGAGCCACTCCCACTTCCGCGGCGACCTCGACTGCAACCGTGGCTACGAGTGGTGGATCATGGAGCAGGCGAAGCTCCGCAATCCGAACATCAAGCTCGTCGGGCTGGCCTGGGGCGCACCGGGCTGGATCGGCAACGGCACCTTCATGTCCCAGGACTCGATCGACTACCACCTGTCGTGGCTGGGCTGCGCCAAGCAGCACAACCTGACCCTGGACTACCTCACCGCCGCGCAGAACGAGCGGTTGTACGACGCCAACTGGACCATCAACCTCCGTACCGCGCTCAACAACAACGGCTACGGCGGCGTGAAGCTCATCTTCGGCGACGACTACCCGGGCAGTTGGAACCCGGCCAACGTGGCCGTCAACAACGCGGCCCTGCGCAACGCGATCGACGTGATCGGCGGCCACTACCCGTGCGGCTACCTGGCCGCGCAGACCACCTGCACGGTGTCGGCCAACGCCACCAACACCGGTGAGACGCTGTGGAACAGCGAGGGCGGCTCACAGGACTACAACGACGGCGCCAAGCCGTTGGCGCGCGGCATCAACCGGGGCTACATCGACGGGAAGATGACCGCGTACATCAACTGGAACCTGATCGGTGCGACCACCACGAACATCCCCTGGGCAACCGTCGGGCTGATGCTGGCCAACCAGCCCTGGTCCGGCTGGTACGCCGTCGGCAAGAACGCCTGGACCCTCGCCCACACCAGCCAGTTCACCTCGCCGGGCTGGAAGTACCTGGACTCCTCCAGCGGCTACCTCGGCGGCAACCGCAACAACGGCAGCTACGTGTCGTTGAAGTCGACAAACAACTCCGACTACACCACGGTCATCGAGACCATGGACGCGACCGCCGCGCAGACGTTGAACCTCAACGTCACCGGTGGGCTCTCCACCGGGGCCGTGCACGTCTGGCAGACCAACCTGAACTCCAACAACACCGCCGACCACTTCGCCCGTGCGGCCGACATCACCCCGTCGGGCGGCGCCTACTCGCTGACCGTGCAGCCCGGCTACCTGTACACGATCACCACCACCAGCGGTGGTGGCAAGGGCACCGCGACCAGCCCCGCGCAGGGTCAGCTGAGCCTGCCCTACAGCGACAACTTCGACAGCTACCCCGCCGGCAAGCTGGCGAAGTACCTCCAGGACAACCAGGGCGCGTTCGAGACCGCCACCTGCGGCGCCGGTCGGGCCGGCATGTGCCTGCGCCAGTCCTCCCCGATGGCGCCGATCACCTGGAAGACCCTGGCCGACCCCAGCACCTACGGCGGCAACCTGAACTGGAACAACTACACCGTCTCGGCCGACGTGCTGCTGGAGAAGTCGGGCTACGTCCAGTTGGAGGGCCGGGTCGGCAACCAGACCCTGGACCCGGTCAGCGCCCAGAATGCCTACTTCCTGCGGGTCACCGACGGCGGCAGCTGGTCCATCCTGCGCAACAACACCAGCAACCAGCTCACCACCCTGCGTAGCGGCACGGTCGCCGCGCTGGGCACCAACCGCTGGCACAGCCTGGCCCTCGGCTTCTCGGGCAGCACCATCACCGCCACCGTCGACGGGGCCACCGTGGGCACGGCCACCGACTCCTCGTTCGGTGCGGGGCTCGTCGGGTTCGGCACCAGCCAGGGCCAGACCGCCCAGTTCGACAACCTCAGCGTCGTCCCGGGCGTGGGCGGCGGCACGTCGTCGGTGCTGCGTAACGTCAACGCCGGTCGCTGCCTCGACGTCCCGTCGCAGTCGCAGACCAACGGCACCCAGCTGGCGTTGTGGGACTGCAACAGCGGTCAGAACCAGCAGTGGACGACGACGTCGGGCAAGCAGCTCCAGGTGTACGGCACGAAGTGCCTGGACGCCGAGAAAGCAGGGACCACCTCGGGCACCCGGGTGATCATCTGGGACTGCAACGGCGGCACCAACCAGCAGTGGAACGTCAACACCGACGGCACGATCACCGGTGTGCAGTCCGGGTTGTGCCTCTCGCCCAACGCCTCCGGCACCGCCAACGGCACACTGATGGTCCTCTCGACCTGCAACAACAGCAACAGCCAGAAGTGGACCCGGAGCTGATCGGGCACCGGTGACCCGGCACGCCCCCGGCGCACTGCGCCGGGGGCGTCGCCCTGTCCGCTGCCGCGGGGCGGCGGACGTCCACTCGGAACCGCGCGGACGTCGGCCACCCGGTGTCGGCACGCGGGTGCGCCCGGCGGGGCGGGCCCCGCCGGGCGGGAGATGGTCCGGCCGCCACCCCCGTCGTGGGACGGGGATGACGGCCGGATGGTTCGTCGGCGGCCGGTGGGTCAGCGGTAGCCGGCGGCGGTGATGTTCGCCTGCACCGCGTTCTCGGTCGCGTCGGACGGGTAGCCGGCGACCATCGCGCCCTCGTAGAAGGTGCCGACGCTCTGGTTGGAGTTGTCGATGCAGCAGTCCCCGCCGCTGCCCAGGATGATGGCGCCCTGCTTCTTCATTGGGTTGTACCCGGAGGGTAGTGAGCCGTCCCAGAGGGTGTAGAGGCTGCCGGACTGGGCGTTGCTGCCCTTGATGGCGAACCGGGTGGTGCCGTTGTTCTTCAGGGTGGCGGTGACGAACTTGCTGGTGAAGGCCCGCTGGTTGGGGTTCCAGGAGCTGCTGCCACCGGGGAACAGGCCCCATTCCAGGTCGGCCTGCACCCAGGGCCCGGAGCCGGAGCAGCCACCGAACCAGCAACTGGTGCCGAAGTAGATCGCGTCCATCGTGCCCCGGCCGTCGGCCCGGCGGGTCGTCTCGCTGTTGCCGTAGTCGAAGCAGCAGCCGCTGTTGACGTGGGTGCCGCTGGTGACCATGTACATGCCCTCGGGCGCGGCCCCGGTCGGGACGCCGGTCAGGTGACCGTCACGCCAGTAACTGCTGTTGCCGGGAATGTAGAGCGAGTAGACCTTGTCGCCGCCGACCGTCACCGACTCCCTGGTCGCGACCGCCGGTTGGACGGCGCCACCGATGCCGCCGGCACCCTGGTAGCCGAGGTTGTTGCCGCGCCCGGACTGGTCGTAGATGATCGTGATGACGCAGGTGGTGTTCGCGCAGAAGCTGTCCTGGGTGGCGGCGTTGGCCCGCCCACCGGGGGACAGCACCCCGATGTTCCTGGTGGTGTTGTCCGAGGAACGGCGTACCTGGTAGAGCGAGCCGTTGTAGGCGGCGTAGAGGGCCCGGGTGGTGCTGTGCGCCGCGACGCAGGGGGTGCCGCCGGCGGTGTAGATGTCGCACGGCTGGCTCGTGCTGGGCGGCGGTGTGGTCGGGGGTGGGGTGGTCGGTGACGGTGGTCCGGTCGTCGGCGGGTTGGTCGGGTTCACCCCGCCGGTGCAGGTGGTGCCATTGAGGCTGAACGAGGTGGGCGCGGGGTTGCTGCCGTTCCAGGTGCCGTTGAAACCGAAGCTGGTGGTGCCGTTGGTGGGGATGCTGGCGTTGTAGGAGACGTTGGTGACGGTGGTCTGGGCGCCGGTCTGGGTGTAGCTGCCGTTCCACAGCTGGGTGATGGTCTGTCCCGCAGTGAAGCTCCAGGTCAGACGCCAACCGTCGACCGCGTCGCCCAGGTTGGTGATGGTGACGTTGGCACCGAAGCCGCCCTGCCACGACGAGCTGACGGAGTAGGTGACCTGGCATCCGGCGGCAGCCGCCGAGGCTTCGGTCTGGGCGGCTGCGGCGCTGACGAGCAGGAGGGCGGCGGCGGTGATCAGCGCTGGCCGCCGATGGGGGAGTCGGGTTTGTCGCACGGGATCTCCTGGGGTGGGGTTGATGGTGGGAGGCGACGCGGGCCGGTCCGGGTTCCCGCTGCTCGGGCCTGGACTCCGAGCAGCGGGAAGCGCAGTCCGGCCCGGCCTCTGTCCACCGCCGGTCGTCGTCGGGCCGACCCGGGTCAGCCCGCCGTGGTGCGACTCTTGGGGTGCGCGGGTACTCGCCCATGACCCGGCGCTCGACCGGTCGGACCGCGAGCGGGGCGGCTCCCGCCTGCCCGCACGGCCCTAACCGGAGCGTTCCCGCTCCGGTTCTCCGCCCCACCCGCCCGTCCCGCCGGACCCGGCGTCAGCCGGGTAGCCCTGATCGGCGGATGGTGGGGCATCGGGATGACCTGGATCGCCCCAGGAATCGACGATCCTGGCAACGTTAACGTTAACAGCGACGACTGTCCATAGATGATGACAAGTGGGTGGGTGGTCGGTGGTGGCGGTGGCGTCCAAACCGGTCGTCACGGGGGTGGAGCGACGCTGTCCCGCCTGATCAGGGTGGGGGAGACGGTCTGCCGCAACGTGTGGTCGACGCCGGCCTCGATCTGCGTCAGGAGCAGGGCGAGGCTGGCCTCCGCCACGGTGTCGAAGTCCGGCCGGACGGTGGTCAACGGCGGGATGAAGTACGCGGCATCCGGGACGTCGTCGAAACCGACCACGCTTACCTCGTCCGGCACCCGCCGGCCGTACTCGTGCAGCGCGTGCAGCACGCCCAGGGCGAGATCGTCGTTGGCCGTGAAGACCGCCGTCACTCCCGGCGTCCGGGCCAGCATCTGACCGCAGCGGTACCCCGACGCGGCGGACCAGTCCGCCTGGAGCACCGGAGGAACCTCCGCGCCCGCCGCCTGCAACGTCTCCCGCCAGCCGGCGATCCGTCCCGCGCTGTCGAACCAGTCGATCGGGCCCGACACGTGCCAGACCGTCTGGTGGCCCGCGTCGAGGAGGTGCCGGGTGGCCAGTCGTCCACCCTCCACCTGGTCGATGGTGACCAGCGGCACCGGTCGGCGGGGGTCGCCGTCGACGGTGACGAGCGGGATGTCGGTGGGCAGGCACTCCAGCGCCTCGCCGGCCGACTCCACCGGCGCGATCACCACGATCCCGGCCACCCGGTGGGCCAGGTGCCGCTCGACGACTGCGGTGATGGAGGTGCGGTCCAGGTTGCGGACGCTGCCCACGCTGACGGCGAAACCCGCCTCGGCCGCGGCGAGTTCGAAGGCGGAGAGCAGCGACGCCGGGCCGTAGAGGGTGGTGTTGAGGGCGACCACACCGAGGACCTGTGAACGTCCGGTGACCAGCGTGCGCGCCGCGCGGTTCGGACGGTAGCCGAGTTCGGTGATCGCGGCCTGGACCCGTAACCGGGTCTGTTCGCGCACGTGGGGATGCCCGTTGAGGACACGCGAGACGGTCTGGTGGGAAACTCCGGCGAGGCGGGCGACGTCTCTCATCGCAGGAGCACGCACAGTCATCCCACACCTCTCCGTCCGCCCCGCAGCCCGTTGACGCGGAGCGGCCTGGCCCGCCGTCCGAGCCCGGACGTCAAGGCATGGGCGCACACGCCGTGGACAACGCTGGATCAGCGAGAGTCTACGCGGCGTGTGGCTGCGGGTGGGTCGACGGCGCGACCGAGAGTCGTCTGCGTACCGTGATGTTCGTCATCATGGATCGTAGGCGGCGCACGGACCGTCCGTGATGATTGGCCTCTTTTCCTCCCTCGGTCGTCGATGGACCCGGGCACGGTGTCCCCGTCGGCGCGGCCTGGCCGACCGGAGCGGTCGATTCGCCACGTCGGCCGGGCGTCGGTGCGCGTCGGGGCGGTGTGCCGTCGGCCGATCCGGAACCAGCGTCGTGGGACGCGCCGTATCGATCGGATCGGATGCTACTGGAAACGGTTCGGCAACGACAAGGACAGGTTTCCATGCTCTGCCCCGGTGCCCCGGTGCCCCGGTGCCCCGGTGCCCCGGTGCCCCGGGCCGGCCGCCGCCCCGGATCCGGTCAGCGATCCGGCGCGGCGGCGGCGGTGCTGTCCCGCACCACAAGCGTGGTCGTCAGCTCCACCCGGGTCTGGGCGAGGCTCTGGTTGGCCGCCAGGGTCAACACCATCCGCGTCGCGGCGGCCCCCATCTCGGTTAGCGGTTGTTTGACCGAGGTCATCGGCGGACCGCACAACCTGGTGTGTGGAATGTCGTCGAAGCCCACCACGCTGAGGTCCTGGGGAATCCGCCGGCCGGCGAGTCGGGCCGCCTCGTAGACCCCCAGGGCCTGCAGGTCGTTGCCGCACAGTATCGCCGTCGGCACCGGGTTCAGCCGCAGCAGTTCCTGGCCGAAGTTGAGGCCGTCCTCGAAGGAGAACCAGTGGCCGACACGCAGCCATCGCGGGGCCAGTCCGACTCCGTCCGCCTCCAGCGCCGCCCGGACGCCGTCGAGTCGAGCCTTGGCGCACAGTCGGTCGGTCGGGCCGGAGATCACTCCGATCCGTCGATGGCCGAGGTCGAGCAGGTGCCGGGCCGCCTCGAATCCGCCGGTCCAGTTGGTCGCCGTCACCGACGGGACGGCGTGCAACGGCGGCTCTCCCGTGGGGTCGAGGACCACCAGCGGGATCGCGCTCGCGCCCAGCAGGGCGTGTTGTTCGGAGGTGAATCCGAGGTGCACCGCGATCACCCCGGTCGGGCGTCGGGCCAGCAGGTCACGAGCCCAGAACCGTCCCTCCGAGATCTGCCGGCGGGCGTCGGTGAAGCCGACGGCGAGCCGATGTGCCCCGGCGACCTGCTGCACTCCCTGCATGATCATCACCGCCAGGTTGCTCTGCATGCCGTAGAAGACCACCTCCACGGTGGCGCTCGGCGTGCCCAGCTCCGGCCGGCGGTAGCCGTGCTTGCGCAGCAGGGCCTCCACCCGGGACCGGGTCTCCGCCGCGACTCCCGAGCGGCCGTTGAGGACCTTCGACACCGTGGGGGCCGACACGTCCGCCAGCAGGGCGATCGTGGCCAGGGTGGGCTCGCCCCGCCGTCGGCCCCGCCGTCGTGCCCCTGCGGACCCGCCGAGCGGCGTACTGACCGCGGTGGCCGCGGCGGTCACCGGGACGACGGCCGCCGGAGCGTCGGCGCCGTCCGTCGGCCCGCCGGCCGGCGTGGACAGTCGGGGGTCGTGCTGTCGCCGTACCGTGTCGAGCAGCAGGCTGCGGACCGCCTCGGCGTCCCGGGCCGCGGACGGACCGGCGGGTACCGTCTCGGTGAGGTAGCGCCGACGCCGCGACACGGGGTCGATGCCGGCGTACACCCGCACCCGTAGGGAGCCGCTGGGCAGTTCCTCGATCTCGCCACGCGCCCGCCGGCCGGGCCTGGAGCCAGTTGACATGGAGCTACCGTATTCGATGCGGGACCGTGCAGATAGCTCCAGGAAGGCTCCATGCCCCTGCTCCCAGGGGGCATTTCCCGCCGAAGGACGGGTATCTCGCCGGCTTGGCTCCACGGGCAGCCGTCCGCCAGGGGCGGGTGGGTACGCGGCTCGATGTGCGGTCGGGGTCCGTGCGGGTCGCCACCGGTCGGCGGTGTCACCCCTGCATTGGGGGGGCGACCGGAGGCCGGAACGGCGGCCGTGCGACGACGCAAGACATGGAAGCAGTTGAATATGCCGAAATGCTTCCGTAACATGAGGGGCCGTGTTAGCGCTAACAGCATGCGTCGGCCCCGGGTCTTCCGCTCGTCCGGCCGGCGTCTGCCCGAGGGCGTCACTGATGGGAGACTTTTGTGAAGCGTTTCGTTCGAGCCCGCGGTTGGGGGCGGGCCGTGCTGGCCGGGTTGCTCCTGGCCGGCGTCCTGGTGGGCGTCCGCGCCCCGGTGGCGCAGGCACTGGAGAACGGGGTGGCCCGGACGCCGCCGATGGGGTGGAACAGTTGGAACTCCTTCGGCTGCAACATCAACGAGACGTTGATCCGCCAGACGGCCGACTCGCTCGTCAGCAGCGGAATGCGGGACCTGGGCTACCAGTACGTCGTGGTCGACGACTGCTGGTTCAACCCCAACCGGGACTCGGCCGGCAACATCCAGGGTGACCCGACCCGGTTCCCCAGCGGGATGAAGGCGCTCGGCGACTACCTGCACGCCCGGGGGCTGAAGTTCGGCATCTACCAGGTGCCGGTCGACAAGACCTGCGCCCAGTACTTCGGCTCCTACCCGGGCGCGACCGGCAGCCAGGGCCATGAGGTGCAGGACGCCCGGCAGTTCGCCGCCTGGGGCGTCGACTACCTCAAGTACGACTGGTGCTCGCCGAACGGTTCCATCGACCAGCAGGTGACCACGTTCGCCAAGATGCGCGACGCCCTGGCCGCGACCGGCCGGCCGATCGTCTACAGCATCAACCCCAACAGCATCCACGCCAAGACCGGCCCGCAGCGCAACTGGGGCGACGTGGCGAACATGTGGCGCACCACCGAGGACATCACCAACACCTGGAACAGCGGCCAGACCAACGGCTACCCGATGGGCATCCAGAACATCATCGACGTCAACGTGCCGCTGGCCCCGTACGCGAAGCCCGGTGCCTTCACCGACCCCGACATGATGGAGGTGGGCCGGGGCGGGATGACCGACACGGAGATGCGCAGCCACTTCGCGATGTGGGCGATCATGGCCTCGCCGCTGATCGCCGGCAACGACGTCCGGTCGATGGACTCCGCCACCCAGACCATCCTCAAGAACGCCAACCTGATCGCCATCAACCAGGACTCCCTGGCGTTGCAGGGCAGCCAGGTCTCGTTCGACGGCACCCGCCGGGTGCTGGCCAAGCGGCTGGCCAACGGGGACGTGGCGGTCGCCCTGTTCAACCAGGGCGGATCGACGACGACGATCTCCACCACCGCAGCGGCCATCGGCAAGTCCGGCTCCTCCTTCACCCTGGTGGACGCCTGGACCAACGCCAGCACCACCAGCACCGGCACCATCTCGGCCAGCGTGCCGTCGCACGGCACCGTGGTGTTCCGGGTCAGCGGCGGTGGGACCGCCCCGCCGACGACGCCGCCGCCGTCCACGACGAACGCGCTGTCCAGCGTCGCCTCCGGCCGCTGCCTGGACGTCCCGCAGAGCAACACCGCCAACGGCACCCAGCCGGTGATCTGGGACTGCAACGGGGCCGCCAACCAGCGGTGGACGGCCAACGGCCAGACCCTCCAGTCCCTCGGCAAGTGCCTGGACGCCCCGCCCAACGCCACCGCCGGCACCAAGGTGCAGCTCTGGGACTGCAACGGTGGGACCAACCAGCAGTGGACGTTCAACGCCAACGGGACGATCAGCGGCGTGCAGTCCGGGCTCTGCCTCGACGTGAACAACAACGGCACCGCCAACGGCACCACCGTGCTCCTGTGGTCGTGCACCGGGGCGACCAACCAGCGCTGGAACCGGGTCTAGCCGGCCGGGTGTCGCCGCTCGTCCGACGCCCCACCGGGCGTCGGACGAGCGGGACGACGGCGAGGCAGGCCGGAGCCGGGCGAGGTGGTGTCGACACCGTCCGGTCCCGGCGTCCCGGCGTCCCGGCGTCCGCCGGCGGTGCGGCGGTGGGCGTCGGGCCGCCGCCCGGGGCGGCCGGCCGGACGGTGATCGGGAACTCTCAGCCGGTCGCGGTCACCGTGGTGGTCGGCGTGCCGGCCGTGGTCAGCCCGGTCGAGGTCCGGTAACGGACCGGGATCGGGTCGCTCAGCGCACCGACGAACTCTCCGTCGACGTGGTCGAGGAATCCGATGAGGGACCAGTCGCCGGCCGGACCGGCGACCAACCGGGGCGCGTAGAGGTGCGGGTGCGGGAACGGGCGGGCCGAGGCGATGTCCCACGGGCCGCGCACGTCGTGGCCCTCCGCCACCCAGATCCGATGACCGTGTCCTCGCGTGCCGGCGGCGTCGGTGGAGAACAGCAGCAGGGGCTGCCCGTCGACGACGGCGACCTGGGGCACCTCCAGATGTCCGAAACCGGCCGGGATCGACAGCGGTGGCTGGACTGTCCAGTTCACCAGGTCCGGCGAGGTGGCGTGACCGACGACCCCGCGGGCGTCGGCCGGCCCGGTGTTGGCGCGGGCGGTGACCAGCATGTGCCAGCCGCCGCCGTCCGGGTCGGGGAACACCCACGGGTCGCGCCAGGCCTGCTCGTACCAGAGCGTCCGGTCGAGAAGCTCGTACCAGGTGGGGTCGGCTTCGACGAGCGGCTCGGCACCGTGCCGATGCCAGGTGGTCAGGTCGTCGGAGACGGCCAGGCCGATCCGTTGGACCAGCCCGTCCTCGGCCCGACCGACCCCGGTGTAGAACAGGTACCACCGCCCGTCCGGGCCACGCACCGTGCAGCCCGTCCAGGTCGCGAGGTCGTCCCAGCTCGGCGCGTCGGCGGGCACGATCGCGTCGGCGACCAGTTGCCACGAGCGTAGGTCGGTCGAGACGGCGTGGCCGATCGTGGCGCGGCGGTGCCGGCGGTGCGGGTCGTGCAGGGCGCGGGAGGCGCGCAGGAAGAACGCGTGCCACCGGTCGTTGTCGTCCCGGGCGTACCAGCTGTCCCACACCCAGTGGTCGGGTAGACGTAGCATGGCGGGAAGGTAGCACTAAATCGTTTTAGCAGCCAGGTCGGCGAACCTCCGCAACCCTGCGAGGGGCCGACACGGGGTGCCCGGCGGGCTTTCGCGGCCTATTCCGCCGGGGCGGCCACGGACCTGCGTCGACGCAGCGGCATGGGGACGAGGGACGGCTCGGCGTCGCCGCCGTCGAGGAGGATCTCGACCGCCCGCCGTCCCATCTGCTCGTGCGGCAGTGCGGTGGTGGACAGGCCGGGACGCAGCCAGGCGGCGATCGGGTCGTCGTCGAACGAGACCACCGAGATGTCGTCCGGGACGGTCAGTCCGGCCTCGGCGAGCGCCTGGTAGGCGCCGAAGGCCAACCGGTCGTTCATGCAGATGATCGCGGTGGGACGGGCCGGCCGGCCCAACAGCGTGCGCATCGCGGTGTAGCCGTGCTCGGGCAGCCACTCGGCGCAGAAGCACTCGGTCAGCAGGTCGACCCCGGCGTCGCCGAGCGCCTGGTGGATGCCGCGCAGCCGGGCCCGCGCGGCGAGGGAGACCTCGATGTCGTCCTCCTTGAGCCGGTTGCGGCCGATCAGCGCGATCCGGTCCCGGTGACCCTGGTCGAGCAGGGCGGTGGCGACGGTGCGGCCGGCCCGCTCGTCGTCGGGGAGCACGCAGGGCAGGCTGTCCGGGCTGGTGGCGTTGAGCAGCACCACCGGGCCGCCGAGGATGGCCGGGGGGACGGTCAGCCGGCGGGTCGCCATCGCGGCGTAGATCACGCCGTCGACCTGCCGGTCGAGCATGGCCTCGATGGCGTACTGCTCGAACGTGGCGTCGCCCTGCGTCTCGGTGATGAGCAGGACATGGTCCCGTTCCCGGGCCGCGTCCAGCGCGCCGCGGATGAGGCCGCCGGCGAACCGGGTGGTGGCGACGATGTCGGACACGAACGCGATGGTGGCGGTCTTGCGGGTACGCAGGCTGCGGGCGGCCAGGTTGGGCCGGTAGCCGAGTTCCTCGGCGGCGGCGAAGACGCGTTGGTGTGCCTCGGCCGACAGGCGGGTGCCCTCCCGACCGTTGAGGACCATCGACGCGGCGGTCTTGGACAGCCCGGCCCGCCGCGCGACGTCGGCCAGGGTTGCTCTGTTGCGGCCCATCAGTCCTCCGAATCAGGGCGGCGTCACGGACACCGCACCCGCCCATCATGATGCGTCGGCCCGTCCGGCTCGCTGCCGGAGGCCGCCGGGCGCGCTGCCGGGGCCGCCCGGATCGGGCGTCCGGCCGTGAACCAGACGTTTCCGGACCGTTGCAATTTGGTCCTTGACAGCTCAAGCCGCCGCGCGCATGCTCTGCTAAATCAGTTTAGCGGCTACTTTTGGCAGGTCGGGCGGCACCCTCGTCGCTCCTGGCGCGGTCATCGGTGGCGGCATCGCGTGCTGCGGCGGCACGCCGGTCGCGACGTACTGTTGCGGCTGGTCAACCCGCCGTGACGGGTTCGGTGGACCGTCGCGGCCAGCGGTCGCGGGACGCGCGGAAGAGTCAGGGAGTCCTCAATTGGCTACATCATTGACAAAGTTCCCCCGCCGGCGGATGGCGTTCCTCGCTCCGGTGCTGGCGCTGGGGCTGGCCGCGACGGCGTGTAGCGCGCCCGGGGCGGACAAGTCGCCGACCACCGGGTCCGACGCCCCCGTCAGCACCGAGCTGGGCACCGACCCGATCACCCTGGAGATGTACGCCGAGACCGGCTTCCCGCTGGCCAAGGCGTTGGCCGACGAGTTCACCAAGCAGCACCCGAACGTCAAGTTCAACATCCGCGAGGACCAGTTCACGGTGATCGTGGAGAACGCGCCACGGGTGATGGCCTCGGACAACTCGCCCGACATCATCCGGCTCCCCACCATGGTCGACCTGGTCAAGGACGACCTGCTCAAGAACCTCGACCCCTACTTCGACGCGTACGGCTGGGACAAGTTCCCCGCCTCCCAGCTGGTGCAGCTGCGGGTCGGCGACGGCGGCACCACCCGGGGCACCGGGTCGCTGTGGGGGATGGGCCTCGGCTACAGCGTCACCGGGGTGTTCTACAACAAGAAGCTGGCCGCGCAGATCGGGATGACCCAGCCGCCGGCCACCATCGCCGAGTTCGAGCAGCTCCTGGCCAAGGCGAAGACCGGCGGGGTCCAGCCGATCGTGCAGTTCAACAAGAACACCGCGGGCATCAACTTCCCGCACCAGGCGCTGCAGAACCAGTTCGGTGACCCGACCCAGGTGGCCGACTGGATCTTCCAGAAGCCGGGCGCGACGTTCGACACCCCGGCCGCGCTGAAGGCCACCCAGACCATCCAGAAGTGGGCCCAGGCCGGCTACTTCACCAAGGACGCCAACGCCCTGGACTACGCGAGCATGGTGGGCGAGTTCCAGAAGGGCAACGGCCTGTTCATGTTCAATGGCGACTGGGAGTCGGCCAACCTCGACAAGACGATGCCCGGCGACGTGGGCTTCTTCCTGTTCCCGACCGAGTCGGCCGGCGGCAAGCACGTGGCGATGTCCGCCCCCAACACCTTCGGCATCGGCGCCAAGGCCAAGAACCCGGACGCTGCGGCGTTCTTCCTGAACTGGGTGCACACCAACGCCAAGGCGCGCGAGATCTCGGTCACGGTCGGTGGGTCCAGCCCCGGTGGGCCGAGCGACCTAGCCGTGCCGACCGCCGCCCCGAACACCGTGCTGGCCGAGACGCTCAAGGCGTCCCAGCAGCTCGGCGAGGAGAACGGCGCGGTGGACTTCACCGCGAACGCCACCGGTGGCATCTTCGCCGCCGCGATCACGCCCGAGATGCAGAAGCTGATCGCCGGTCAGCAGACGCCCGAGGGGTACGTGAAGGCGGTCCAGGCCGAGTACGAGAAGGAACTGTCCCGATGACGTCTGCCCTCGGCAGCGCACCGACCGGGCGGGGTGGCGCGGGACCGTCGCCGGACCGACCCACCCACCCGTCCCCCGCGCGGGCCCACCGACTCCGGTGGGCCCGCGCGGGCGGGACGGGCTGGCTCTTCGTCCTGCCGGCCGTGCTGATGTACGCCGTGTTCGTCCTGCGTCCGCTCGTGTTGACCATCCAGTACTCGTTCTACGACTGGAACGGCATCGGGGTGGCCCGCTGGGCGGGACTGGACAACTACCTCACGGTGTTCACCGACAGCGACCTGCTGAAGATCATCGGCAATGCGCTCGTCCTGATCGTCTTCTTCAGCTTCGTCCCGGTCGCGCTCGGGCTGCTGGTGGCCAGCATGGTCCGCCGGATCACCACCGGCGCGTTCGGCACCGTCGTCCGGACGGTCCTGTTCCTGCCCCAGGTCATCCCCCTGGTGGCGGCGGGCATCGCGTGGAGCTGGCTGCTGTCGTCGAACGGCCTGGTCAACCAGGTGCTCCGCGCGGTCGGCCTGGGCGGGGTGGCCCGCGCCTGGCTCGGTGACTTCGACACCGCGCTGCCCGCCGTCGGCGTCATCGGCGCCTGGGTCCTGCTCGGCCTCTGCACGATCCTGCTGGTCACCGGGATGAGCAAGATCGATCCCGCGCTGTACGAGGCGGCCCGCCTCGACGGCGCCGGCCCGATCCGGGAGTTCTTCGCGGTGACCCTGCCCAGCCTGCGCCAGGAGATCGGGGTCTGCCTGACGGTGACCATCATCGCCGCCCTGGCCAGCTTCGACATCGTCTACATCTCGACCAGCGGCGGTCCCGGACTGCAAACCACCGTGCCGGGCCTGGAGATCTACCGGCTGGCCTTCTCGCAGCGGCAGGTCGGGCTCGCCTCGGCGCTGGCCGTCGTGCTGATGGTCCTGGTGCTGGTCTGTGTGCTGCCGATCCAGCGACTGACCCGGGGAGACAAGTCATGAACCTGAGCCGGCGCGAACACCTGACCGGCCGGATCTTCCTGATCGTCCTGGTCCTGGTCACCCTGCTGCCGTTCGTCAGCATGCTCTCCGCGGCGCTCCAGCCGCGCGGCACCATCCCCAGCGGTCTGGCCTGGCCGTCGGACCCGCAGTGGGGCAACTTCGCCGACGCCTTCACGGTGGCGAACATGGGCGCGCTGCTGCGCTCCAGCCTGCTCATCGTGGCCGGCGTCGTGCCGGTCTCGGTGCTCATCGCCACCATGGCCGGCTTCGGGCTGGGGCAGCTCCGGGTCCCCGGCGGCCGGATCGTGTTCGGTCTGCTGCTGCTCGGGCTGACCCTGCCGTTCGAGGCGGTGGTCACCCCGCTCTACTACCAGATGCAGGATCTCGGCCTGCTCAACACCCGTTGGGCGATCATCCTGCCGTTGATCGGGCTGTACATGCCGTTCGCGGTGTTCTGGATGCGGGCGCACTTCACCAACGTGCCGGTGGAGCTGTCCGAGGCGGCCCGGGTGGACGGCAGCAGCACCTGGCAGCTGTTCTGGCGGGTCCAGGTGCCACTTGCCCGCCCGGCCATCGCGTCGCTGACCATCCTGATGTTCCTCTGGACGTGGAACCAGTTCCTGCTGGCCATCGTCCTGGTCGACGACCCTGCCAAGCGCACGATGGCGGGTGCGCTCGGGGCGTTCCAGGGCCAGTGGGGCACCGACCTGGTGCTGCTGTGCGCCGGGTCGCTGCTGATCCTCACCCCGACCCTGATCGTCTTCCTGATCTTCCAGCGTCAGTTCATCAAGGCCCTGATCCAGGGCTCACTGAAGGGATAGCAGTGGCCACGCAGCCGCAGATCCACGGCGACGCCGACGAACACTACGGGCGGGTGGCCGACGTCTTCCGGGAGAACTTCACCGCCCGGGGGGAGGTCGGCGCGGCAGTCACCGTCTACGTACGGGGTCGCAAGGTCGTCGACCTGTACGGCGGGACGGCCGACCCCCGGACCGGCCGGCCCTGGACGCCGCACACGCCGGTCGTCGTCTTCTCCTGCACCAAGGGCATCCTGGCGATCTGCGCCTACCTGCTGGTGCAGCAGGGCCGACTCGACCTGGACGCGCCGGTCACCCGCTACTGGCCCGAGTTCGGCCAGCACGGCAAGGAGCACATGCCGGTGCGCTGGCTGCTCACCCACCAGTCCGGCCTGCCCGCGCTGGACCGCCCGCTGACCCTCGACGAGGTGCTCGCCTGGGAGCCGGTCGTCAAGGCGATCGAGGCCCAGACCCCGCTGTGGCGGCCGGGTACGGCGCACAGCTACCACCCGATGACCTACGGGTGGCTGATCGGCGAGGTGATCCACCGGATCACCGGCCAGTTGCCCGGCGCGTTCTTCCGGGACGCCCTGGCGACGCCGCTCGGCCTGCGTACCTGGCTCGGGCTGCCCGCCGCCGAACGCGACTCGGTCGCCTGGAACCTCGCCCCGCCGCCCGACCCGGAGCCGTTCGTCGACCCGGTCGCCGACCGGGGGATCACCATGGGCGGCGCGTTCGCCTTCCCCGCCGACGACACCGGCCTGGTCAGCTTCAACGACCCGGCCATCCAGGCCGCCGGCATCCCCGGCGCGGGCGCGGTGAGCACGGCCGACGGCCTGGCCCGCCTCTACGCCGCCTGCGTGTCGGAGGTGGCGGGGCCGCCCCTGCTCGACCCGACGTCGGTGGACGACGCGACCGTCGTGCGGTCCCGGGGCCAGCAGCGGCACGGCCCGCCGGACACCGGACAGCGCTGGGGCAGCGGCTTCCTGCTGCACTCCCCGCCGGCCCGGCCGTTGCTCGGCGAGCGCAGCTTCGGTCACGACGGCGCTGGCGGGAATCTCGCCTTCGGTGACGACACCCACCAGGTCGGCTTCGGCTACGTGGTGAACCAGATGCAGGCAATGGGCGACGAGCGCGCCAACCTGCTGACCGCCGCCGTCCGCTCCTGTCTGGACGTCTGAGCGCCAGGGACCTCTGAGCGCTCCGGACGTCGGTGCGCTCCGGGCGTCTGGGCGTTGCGGTGACCGGGCGTTGCGGACCGCAGGGTGTTGCGGTGACCGGGGCGTTGCGGACCGCAGGGCGTTCGGTGCCGGCCGCTCGGGAAGACCGGAACGTCCGCCCCGGGTACCCCCGATCTCGGGCACCCGGGGCGGACGCTGTCCTGACCGGTGGTCGGGCGGGCCGGAGTTGCTCAGCTACCCGGCTTCGCCGGCTTCCGCTGGCTCAGCAGCCAGCGCAGGATGCGGCCGTCCTCGTAGGTCGGCCCGAACGCCGCGTGGTAGTCCGGCAGGGTGAACGCCGAGTCGGCGTACTCGGTGTAGTGGACCAGCCCGTCGATCTGTGCCGGCGTCTTGCCCCGGGTCTCGTACGCCTGCCGCAGCAGGGCGGAGGAGTTGCGCGCGCCCGAGACGTCGAGCAGGTGGTCGTGCTCGCCGTGGGTGATCCAGACCGGGACCTCGGCCGCCGCGATCGCGGTGGCCTGGCTGGTGTTGACCGGGAAACCGCCGGTGACCAGTCCGCCGGCGAACAGGTCCGGACGCTTGGCGAACGCCTCCCACAGCAGCTGGGAGCCGTACGACACGGTGGTCGCGTACACCCGGCGGGTGTCCACGGCGAACTCGTCGACGAACTGGTCGAGCAGCTTGACCAGCAGGTCGGCCTCGGCGACGCCGCCGACCCGCTGGTGCTGCGGGGCGAGGACGATCACGTCCTCGCGGCTGCCGGTCCAGCCCGGCTGCGACCAGGCGGTCGCCGGGATGTCGGCGGCGAGCTGGACGCCGAGGTTGTCGCCGTCCCAACCCATTCCGTGGCCGGGCAGGACGACCATCAGCGGGTACGTGCGGCCCGGTTGGTAGTTCTTCGGCAGGCGGTAGTGGTAGGGCAGCACCATTCCCGCGCTCAGGAACGAGCCGTAGCGGAACTCGTCGACCAGCGGGTCGACCGGCGCTTCGGTGACCGGGCGGGACTGGCCGGGAGTGGCCCTGGCCAGCACCGGCCCCTTGCCACCGCCCCGGCCCGGCTGGGCGTGCACGTCCTTGCGCTGCACCACCCGGGTGGGCAGCACGGGGTTGACCTTCACCGAGCAGAGGAAGGTCGGGCACTTGGAGACGATCACCGTCCAGCCACCCTGGTCGGCCGGGTCCAACTCCACGATGACGTACCGGCCGGGTGTCGACCGGTGGTCGGCCCGGGTGGTCGGTGCGCTGTTGGTGTAGGTGCGGGTGACCGTGCGGTCGGCGAGTTTCGGCAGGTCCTCGATGGGATCGAAGCGGAAGTTGTAGACGGTGTCGGCCACGGTGAAGGTGCTGTCGTCAAGCGTGCGGGGGTTGACCGTGGCGCCGTACTCGACGGCCACCGCGGACACCTTCTGACCGTAGGTGTAGACGGTGGTGATCGGGGTGATGCTGCGGATCCCGTCCCGGCCGCCGCGGTCGTCACCGGGGGTGCCGTACGCGGTGCCGGAGGAGGCGACCAGCACGAGCGTGGCGACGAGCGGGATCAGTCCTCTGCGCAGTCTCATCCGAGTCCTTTCCTCGGGGTACGGCCGTCCGTCCGGTCCCGTCCGCCGGCTCGTCTGCCGGCCGCACGGTGGAGAGGGGACGGTCGCTAAATTGATTTAGCGAAGCATGAATGTCTGCCCTCGCCGTGTCAATGGTGGACCCGTGGCAAGCCGGAAGCCTCGTGTGACGGGCTCCGGCGGCCGTCCGACCCCGGTGGCGTCACTGTGTGTGGGCGCGGCCGAACCGGTTCGCCGGCGCGGCGTGGAGTCGCGCAGGCCCCGGTGCGCGGGCGGGTCACTGGGCCGACAAATCGGTGGAGCCCGTTACGAGACCGTGACGTCCGGATTTCCGAGGGGGTGTTGACGGGGGCGATGTGAGCGCTAACACTACCCCGAAAGGTGACAGGTGGTCCCCGCAGTCGGCGGGAGTTCCGGAGAGGAGAAACCTGTGCGCAGGAAATTCCTGGTTGCGCTCGGCGGCGCGGCATTGGCGTTCAGCCTGGCCGCGTGCAGCGGAGGAGGAGCCGGTAGCGGCGGCGACACCAGCGACAAGAAGCCCGCCGACCTGACCATCGGCGTCGCCATGCCGACCCAGACCTCGGAGCGGTGGATCGCCGACGGCAAGGCGGTGAAGGAGAAGCTGGAGGCCAAGGGTTACAAGGTCGACCTCCAGTACGCCGGTGACGACATCCCCACCCAGTCCCAGCAGGTCGACCAGATGATCACGCAGGGCGCCGACGTCCTGATCATCGCGGCGATCGACGGCACCGCGCTGAGCGGCCAGTTGGACGCCGCCGCCGCCGCGAAGATCCCGGTCATCTCCTACGACCGGCTGATCCTGGGCAGCAAGAACGTCGACTTCTACGTCAGCTTCGACAACTACAAGGTGGGCGTCGCCCAGGCGACCGCTCTGCTGGTCGGGCTCGGCCTGCAGACCAAGGACGGCGCGAAGGGCACCGCGACCGGCCCGTTCAACGTCGAGCTGTTCGCCGGGTCGCTCGACGACAACAACACCCAGTACTTCTTCGGCGGCGCGATGGACACCCTCAAGCCGTTCATCGAGAACGGTTCGCTGAAGGTGAAGTCGGGTCAGAACCGCATCGAGCAGGCGGCGATCCTGCGCTGGCAGCAGGAGACCGCGCAGCAGCGGATGGAGAACCTGCTCACCTCCACCTACAACGACGGCACGGTGGTCAACGGGGTGCTGTCGCCGTACGACGGGATCTCCCGGGGCATCATCACCGCCCTGCAGAACGCCGGCTACGGCAAGGGCGCGAAGAAGCTGCCCGTGGTGACCGGTCAGGACGCCGAGATCGCCTCGATCAAGCTGATCAACGACGGGGTGCAGAGCTCCACTGTCTTCAAGGACACCCGGCTGCTCGCCGAGCAGGCCGCCCTCGCGGCGGAGGCATACCTGCAGGACAAGGAGCCGCAGGCCAACGACACCAAGACCTACAACAACAAGGTCAAGGTCGTTCCGGCGTACCTGCTGCCGATCCAGACCGTCTACAAGGACGACATCCAGAAGGCGCTGATCGACTCCGGCTACTGGACGGCCGAAGAGGTCGCCGCCGGCCAGGCCAAGAAGTAAGCCGGTCGTGGGGGGGGGGGGGGGGGGGGGGGGGGGGGGGCGGCCCCCCCCCCCCCCCCCCCCCCCCCCCCCCCCCCCCCCCCCCCCCGCCCGGAGGAGGCAGGTCTCGTTGCTATGACGTCTCGGCGAGCGTGACGGTTGCCGTAGCCTCGGCACCATTTCGCTTGTAGGTCACCTCGACCCGGTCACCGACCTTGCCGGCCTGGACCGCGCCGACGAGGTCGTTGGAGTCGTTGATCGCCTTGTCGCCGAACTTGGTGATCACGTCACCCCGCTGGATGCCGGCCCTCTCGGCGGCGCTGCCCGCGACGACCGAGGCGACCAGGGCGCCACCGTCCTCGGCCGCGTTGACGCTGACCCCGAGGGAGGGGTGGCTGATCTTCTCGCCACGCTGGAGCTTCTCGGCGACGTCCTTGGCCTTGTTGCTCGGGATGGCGAAGCCGACGCCGATGTTGCCGGTGCTGCCCTGCCCGGCGGTGGCGATGGCGGTGTTGATGCCGATCACCTCGCCACGGGTGTTGACCAGCGCGCCACCGGAGTTGCCCGGGTTGATCGGGGCGTCGGTCTGGAGCAGGCCGGAGATCGAGCTGGCACCCTGCTGCGGGGCCTGCTGCGGGATGTCCTGCGGCTGCTCCGGGCTCTGGCTGCCGGCCTGGATGGTGCGGTCGCGGGCGCTGAGGATGCCGGCGGTCACCGAGCCCTGGAGGCCGAGCGGGCTGCCCAGGGCGAGCACCTGGTCACCCACCTGCATGGCGTCGCTGTCGCCGAACTTCGCCGCCTTGAGGTTGTCGACGCCACTGGTCTGGACCACCGCGAGGTCGGTCTTCGGGTCGGTTCCGATGATCTTGGCTTGGGCGGACTTGCCGTTGGCGAAGACCACCTTGACGGTGCCACCCGAGGCGGACGCCACCACATGGTTGTTGGTGAGCACGAAGCCGTCGGCGCTGAGGATCACGCCCGAACCCTCACCGCTGTCGGTCATGATCGAGACCACGCTGTCCTGCACCGACGCCGCGATCTTCGGCAGGTCGGCGCTGCTGATCACCGGGGCGGCCGAGTAGGTGCGGGTGATGCCGCCCCGGTCGCCGCCGTCGACGGCGAGGGCGAGCGCGCCGCCGGCCACGCCGGAACCGAGCATGAGGGCGAAGACGGCCACTCCGGCGCCCACGAACTTGGCCACCTTGCCGGCCTGCGGCCCCGGGCCACCGGCCTGCGGCCCCGGACCGGACGCCCACGGCGGAACGGGCTGGCCGGGGTGCTGCGGCCCGGCCGGTCCACCGGAGCCGGCCTGCGCCGGGTAGCCGGCGGACGGCTGACCCGTGACCGTCGCCCCCTGCTGGCCGGGGTAGCCGGTGCCCGGCTGCCCTGCGGCGGTGGAGCCGTACTGACCGGAATAGCCGACGGACGGGTTACCCGGACCGGGCTGCCCGGCGGCGTGCTGCCCGGAGTGACCGGGGGCCCAGCCGGACTGCGGGTAACCGGACTGCGGGTAACCGGACTGCGGGTAACCGGCCGACGGCGGCTGGCCTGCCGAGGGGTAGCCCGGGTAGCCGGCGGACGTGGGATAACCGGGCCGGTACGCCTGGTCACCGGCGGTCGCACCGGACTGGTGCGGGGTCTGCGGGTACGGGGTGGCGGAGGGCGGCGCGTACGGCGACGACGGCGGCGCGTACGGCGATCCGGGGCTGGGCGTGCCGGCCGGCTCCCCCGCGGGGCCGGCGGCGTCACCGGGGGCGGCGGTGGTGTCGCCCCGGGCGGCGGTGGTGTCGGACTCGCCGCGCTCGACGCGGGACGGCTCGGCGGAGGGGTGCGACGGCTCGGCGTCGGTGGCAGCCGGCCGACGCTGCGGGTCGGTCTCGAACTCGGTCATGCCACTAGTTTTCCCCGTGGCACTGTCACCAGCCTGGAACCTGGCTGGAAGTTATCTGAAAGTCACCCCCCGGCCGGCGGAGGATCATTCCGGGTCGCCGTCCACCTCGGGCAGCAGGGGCAGCCTGACCCGGAAGGTCGCGCCACCGCCCGGCGTCTCGTCCACCTCCACCGTGCCCTGGTGGGCGGTGACCAGCGCGGCGACGATGGCCAGCCCCAGGCCGGTGCTGGTGATCCCGCTGGCCCGGCGGGTCCGGGCCGCGTCGGCCCGGTAGAACCGCTCGAAGACCCGCTCGGCCTGCTCCGGGGCGAGCCCCGGCCCGGTGTCCGCCACCTCGACCACGGCCACGTTCCCGGTCTCGGAACGCAGCCGCAGGGTCACCGACGCCTCCGGCGGGGTGTGGGTCAGCGCGTTGGTCATCAGATTGCCGATCACCTGCCGCAGGCGGGCGTCGTCGGCGTGCACCACCAGCGGGCCGGAGCCCGGTGCGATCTCCAGCTCGATGCGCCGCTCCGGGGCGACCACCCGGGCCGCCTCGACCGCCTCGGAGGCGAGCACCGGCAGCTCCACCGGGGCCAACGCGAGCGGACGTTCCCGGTCCAGCCGGGCGAGCAGCAGCAGATCCTCCACCAGCAGCCCCATCCGGGCCGCTTCGTCCTCGATCCGGCGCAGCAGGTCGGCGGTCTGCTCCGGCGCGCGGGCCGCCCCCTGCCGGTACAGCTCGGCGAAGCCCCGGATGGTGGTCAGCGGGGTCCGCAGCTCGTGCGAGGCGTCCGCGACGAACTGCCGCATCCGCTCCTCCGACCGCCGGGCCCGGGCCTCGGAGGCCAGGGCGGCGTACGCCGCGTCCCGGGCACCGGCCTCCGCCGTCCGGGCGGCCATCTCCGAGGCGGCGCGGGCGGTGAAGGCGGCCTCGATCTGGGCCAGCATCGCGTTCAACGCCCGGGAGAGCCGGCCCAGTTCGGAGGTGGCGCAGTCCTGCCCCTCCTCCGGGTCGGGCACCCGACGGGTCAGGTCGCCGCCGGCGATCGCGGCGGCGGTCCGCTCGATCTCCACAAGTGGTTTCAGGCTGGTCCGCACGATGGCCGCGCCGACCGAGGCGAGCAGGATCAGCACCGCCCCGCCGACCAGCATGTCTATCCAGATCAGCCGCTTGACGGCCAGGTCCACGTCGGTCATGTGCTGGCCGAAGGCCAGAATCCGGCCGTCACCGAGATCGGTGTAGAGCATCCGCCAGCGGGTCCGGCCGTCCTGGGACCGGACGGTGAACGGTTCGCCGACCTGGGCGGAGAAGCCGGCGAAGTCGTCGGGAAACGCGGGCAGTTCCTCCGGCCGCAGCCCCGAGTAGCGCGAGGGGCCCTCCACGCCGGAGCTGCTGGCCTGCGCCGCCACGTAGTCGGTAGGGATACCGACCAGGATCGGGCCACGAGATTCCTTGAGTGCCCGCGCCACCCCGTTGGTGTCGCCACTCAGCTGGTCGTCCACCTGCCCGATCAGGTACTCGCGCAGGAAGTACGTGGTCAGCGAGCTGATCACCACGAGGGCGATGGCGACCAGGGTGAGTACCGCCGCGACCAGCTTGACCCGCAGCGGGACGCTCCGGATCCGCCCTTTCGCCTCGTCGAGCGGGCTCACGCCGCCGGCTTGCGCAGGACGTAACCCACCCCACGCAGGGTGTGGATCAGGCGGGGCTGGGTGTTGTCGACCTTGCGACGCAGATAGGAGATGTAGGACTCGACGATGTTGTCGTCGCCCCGGAAGTCGTAGTTCCAGACGTGGTCGAGGATCTGCGCCTTGGACAGCACCCGGTTGGCGTTGAGCATCAGGTAGCGCAGCAGCTTGAACTCGGTCGGCGAGAGCTGCACCCGCTGGCCGGCCCGGTGCACCTCGTGGGTCTCCTCGTCCAGTTCCAGGTCGGCGAAGGTGAGCCGGGAGGGGGCGTGCTCGCCGGTGGCCGTACGGCGCAGCACCGCCCTGATCCGGGCGGTCAGCTCCTCCAGGCTGAACGGCTTGGTGACGTAGTCGTCGCCGCCCAGGGTGAGCCCACGGATCTTGTCGTCGGTGGCGTCCCGGGCGGTCAGGAACACCACCGGGGTGCGGGTGCCGCCCTCTCGGAGCATCCGGATGACCTCGAAGCCGTCCAGGTCGGGCAGCATCACGTCGAGCACCACCAGGTCGGGGCGGTGGTCCTTGGCCGCGTGCAGGGCCGCGCTGCCACTGGTGGCGGTCGCCACGTCGAACCCCGCGAAGCGGAGGCTGGCGGAGAGTAGTTCGAGGATGTTGGGGTCATCCTCGACGACGAGCAGTCGCGCCTCGGTCTGGGTAGCGGCCATGCTGGCCATCATCCGTGACGTCGCTGCGTCGGCGCTGGACGCTTCCTGCAAAAACCCTGTGAAGCCGTCAGCGCAACAGCCGGCGCAGCCCGTCCAGCGCGCCGTCGAGGACCCGGATCGCGGTACGGAGCTGGGTGTCGCTGAGCCGGCCGGCCCGGACCAGCGCGCCGACCTCCACGGTGAACGCGGCCAGCCGCTGGTCGAACTCGGCCAGCAGGGGAGAGCCGTCCGGGGCGGGGGCCGCCGGGCGGGGCGTCGGCCCGGGTGCCGGCCGGTCCCAGCGGGCCTGCCGGGTCTGCCGGGTGGCCTCACGCAGCTCACGCTTGAGATCGCGCACCGACCCTCGCACCTCGGACTGGATCTCCCCGGCCAGCGCGGAGAGATCCTCCACGGAGGCGGTGATGTCGGATTCCAGGGTGTTCAGTTCGTCGGCGCGTTGGCGCAGCTCGGCCCGGCCGACATCGGTGATCTCGTAGACCTTGCGACCACCGGCGGCGGTGTGGGTGACCAGGCCGTCGGCCTCCAGCCGTTGCAGCCGGGGGTAGATGGTGCCGGCGCTGGGGGCGTACAGGCCGAGGAAGCGCTCCTCCAGCAGCCGGATCAGCTCGTAGCCGTGCTTGGGACCGTCGTCGAGCAGCCGGAGCAGGTAGAGCCGGAGTCGCCCGTGACTGAACACGGCGGTCACGGCTGCTCCTCCTGGTCGTCGGCCACCGGCCGGGCGAGCAGCGCGATGCTGCCGGACGTCGCGGACGCCCAGAGCTTACCCTCGCCCGCGCCGAGCACCCCGTGGCCGTCCTTGACCGGGCCGGACCCGGCCCCGCCGACGACCTGGGGGAAGCCACTGGTGATCCGGCCGGAGGTGGTCTGCAGGTGGACGGCGAGATCGCTGTCCTCGCGGACCCGGACGGTGATCGGCCCGGAGATGGTGCTGAGCCGGATCTCGCTGCGCCGGGGGTTGTCCAGGTCGCAGGTGATCGCCCCGGAGACGGTGTTGGCACGGACCCGGCCGGCCGCGCTGTCGGCGAGGGTCACCTCGCCGGAGACGGTCTCCAGGGTGAGGTCGCCGGTCACGCCGAGCGCCTCGACCGGACCGGAGATGACCTTCGCGTTGGTACGGCCGGCGAGCCCCATCAGGGTGACCCGCCCGGAGGTGACGTCCACGCTGGTGTCGGCGGTCAGCCCGGAGGCGACCAGCGAGCCGTCGACCAGCCTCAGGTAGGCCGGCACGTCGGCCGGGACGGCGATGGAGACCTCGGTGCGGAACCGGCGACCGAGCTGCCCCAACCACCAGAGGAACCCGGGCCAGCGGGGGTCGCGCTCGTGCCTGATCTGGAGCGCGCCGTCGTGGTGCTCGACGACGAGCGGGCGGCGGCCGATCCGGGTGATGTCGATCCGGGCCGGGCCGTCGGTGCCGACCACGTTGAGCCGCCCGGTGATCAGCCGGACGTCGAGCCGGGTGACCGGCCCCTCGATGGTGAGCCGTTGTGGGCTGTCGACAGTCCAGGTGGTCATGGCGTCCTCCCCTCGGGTGGGGCCGACCGGTCCCACCACTCACCAGGGAAGCGTAACGCGATACATCGCGATAGAACAAGACTGTCGCGTGTCGCCTTCCCGTCCGGCCTTCGGGCACCCGGGCGTCCGGGCCGGAAGGGCTCCGACGCCAGCACCTCCGGGCGGTACCGCGGTGGGGCGGGTGGGCCCGCGACACGGGTGATGACCCGTCAGGCGGCCAGACCGAGCCCCTTCCCACCGACAGCCGGAGACCCGCCGGCCGTCGCAGACGCCACCGCTGGCACGGGCCGGAGGGCGACCGGGCGGGGCGGGAGCAGGTGCACCGCCGACTCGGCGGCACGGGCCAGCAGCCGACGGTCCGCGCCGGGGGCCGGGTGCAGGGCAGCGGTCACCGCGACGTCCACCACCAGGTCACGGGCGGCCAGCACCCGGCACACCGAGCGCCACAGGGTCTCGTCGCCGAGGAAGGCGGCCGTGGTCGTCGCCTCCCCGGTGGTGGCGCAGCGGTAGCCGATCCGCAGCGGCACCACCGGCGCCCCGGCGTCGATCGCCGCCTGGAACGCCGCCGGCCGGAATCCCCGGCGCGGCCGGCAGTCCGCCGAGGGGGTGCTGCCGCACCAGGTCGTACCCTCGGGGAAGACCGCGACCGGGTGACCGGCCCGCAGCGTGGCCGCGAGCCGGGCCACCGTGCGGGGCAGCTCCCGGGGCCGCGACCGGTCGACGAAGACCGCGCCGGCGGCGCGGGCCAGCAGCCCCAGCACCGGCCAGTTCCGGACCTCCCGCTTGGCCAGCAGCCGGGCCGGCGCGACCGCCAGCACCGCGAGGACGTCCAGCCAGGAGACGTGGTTGGCGACCAGCAACGCCCGCCGCCGGGGCAACCGGCCGCGCACCGCCAGCCGCACCCCGAGCGCCCCGGCCGTCCCCCGGGCCCAGCCCCGGACCGCCGCCGCCCGCTCCGCCGCCGGCAGCACCGGCAGCAGTACGACCAGACCGACCCCGACCAGCACCATCCCGAGTACGCCCAGCAACCGGGCCGCCCGCCGCCCGAGCGACACCTCCGCCCGCCCCGCCCCCGGCAGACAGTCCGGGCCGCAGCCGGCGGTCGGCCGCCACAGCTCGGCGCTCACCGCGCCGCCCCGCCCAGGAAGTGCCGCAGGTAACGCGGGTTCATCCGGTCCAGCGAGAAGAGCACGTAGAAGTCGGCGCAGCGGAAGTCCGGGTCGTACGCCGGCTCACCGGCGATCCACGCGCCGAGTCGCAGGTAGCCGCGCAGCAGTGGGGGGACCAGCGCCCGCCCGGCGGCGTCGCCGGTGGCGGTCTCCGGTGCCGCCGCGCCCGGCTCGGCGAACCAGGGCCGCAGCGGGCGTACCCGCAGTGGCGGGGGTGCGAGGTGGCCGGCCCGGATCAGCGTCCACGCCTCGGCGGCTGCCCGGCCACCGTCACCGACCGGCACCGAGGCGCAGCCGCCCAGCCAGTTCGAGCCGCGCAGGTGCAGGTAGCGGGTCAGCCCCGCCCACATCAGGTTGATCACCGCGCCGGAACGGTGGTCCGGGTGGACGCAGGAGCGGCCCGTCTCGACCAGCAGGTCGCGCAGCGGGTCCAGCGCGGTCAGGTCGAACTCACCGGCGGCGTACCGGCGGCCGGTCCGCCCCGGTGGCAGCAGCCGGTAGGTGCCGACCACCGCGCCGGTGCGCTCCTCGCGGACGATCAGGTGGTCGCAGTGGACGTCGAGATCGTCGGTGTCCAGTCCGGCGACGTCCGGACGCAGGGTCGCGCCGAGTTCGGTGGCGAACACCTCGTGGCGCAGGCGTTGCGCGGCCGCGACCTGGGTCGGGTCGTCGGCGATCAGCAGGGTGTATCCACTGGTCGTCAGGGGTGCGCCAGCGGCATGCAGAACAGCCATGGGACCTGTGTAGGTGCCCCGGGTTGCCGGCCGCCCGGAGACGGGTGTCGATCCGGTGAACGCCGGTCGGCGGACCGGCCCCCACCGTGACCAGCGAGACCGACGGGACCGGTGGGGCCGGTGGGGCGTTTCGCGGGCCGGGCGGGGCGTGCGAGGCTGCCTCCGGGCACCCGGCCACCCGGGCCGGACGTACGACACGCGGAGAGCAGATGATCATCGAATCCCGGTACAACGGCCCGCCCGGCTCCGGCAACGGCGGCTGGAGCGCCGGGGTCTTCGCCGGGGCGTACGGCGCGGACCGACCGGTCGAGGTGACGCTGCGCCGCCCACCGCCACTGGACACCCCGCTCACCCTCGCCGACGGCGACGTCCACGACCCGGACGGGCAGCTGGTCGCCGAGGTACGCCCGGCCGGTGACCCGCCCGCCCCGGTCCCACCGGTCGACCTGGCGAGCGCGACCGCCGCCTCGGCCGCGTACCCGGGACTGGTCGACCACCCCTTTCCCGGCTGCTACGTCTGCGGCCCGGATCGCCCGGACGGCCTGCGGATCTTCCCCGGCCGGCTGCCCGACGGCCGGACCGCCGCGCCGTGGCGGACGCCGGAGCGGGTGACCGCGCCGACCGCCTGGGCGGCGCTGGACTGCCCGGGAGGCTGGACGGTGATCACTCCCGGCCGGCCGTACGTGCTGGGCCGGATCACCGTCGCGCTCGACGCGCTGCCCGAGCCGGGCGAGGAGTGCGTGGTCACCGGCGCGGTGGTCACTGCTGAGGGACGCCTGGCGGTGGTGCACACCAGCCTCTACGACAGCGCCGGTGGGCTGCTCGGCCGGGCCCGCGCCACCTGGGTCGCGCTGCCCTCCGCGTCTCGTCCCTGAGGACGACCGCCTCCTGCCTGAGACGGAGTACGACTTACCGACCTGGGCTGATGGCGTAGCTTGACCTGACCAGCCAGGCTGGCAGCGGCGCGTTCCGCAACGACGCCGCAGGATGCGGCGCACGAGGCGCCGCCGCACGGGAGGAGAACGATGTCCGACGGGCAGAGGAGCCCCAGCACCGGCCAGATCGTCGTGTCCGGACTGACCAAGCAGTACAAGAACGTACGGGCGGTCGACAACCTGTCCTTCACGGTCGAGGCCGGTCGGGTGACCGGCTTCCTCGGCCCGAACGGGGCGGGCAAGACGACCACCCTGCGGATGCTGCTGAACCTGGTCACCCCGACCGGTGGCACCGCGACCATCGGTGGCCAGCGGTACGCCGACCTGACCGACCCGCTGCGGCACGTGGGCGCGGTGCTGGAGGCGTCCAGCGCGCACAAGGGCCGCACCGGCGTCAACCACCTGCGGGTGATCTGCGCGGCGGCCGGCCTACCCAAGAGCCGGGCCGACGAGGCGCTGGCCCTGGTCGGGCTCAGTCCGGCGGCGAAGCGCAAGTTCAAGGGCTACTCGCTGGGCATGAAGCAGCGGCTCGGCATCGCCGCCGCGATGCTCGGTGACCCCCGGGTGCTGATCCTCGACGAGCCGGCCAACGGCCTCGACCCGGAGGGCATCCGCTGGATGCGTGGCTTCCTCAAGGGGCTGGCCCACGAGGGACGTACCGTGCTGGTCTCCAGCCACCTGCTGTCGGAGATGCAGTTGCTCGCCGACGACGTGGTGATCATCGCGGCCGGCAAGCTGATCCGGCAGGGGCCGGTCGAGCAGGTGCTCGGCTCGATGGCGCAGAGCGGCCAGGTGCGGGTGCGCACCCCGCAGGCCGAGGAGCTGACCGTGGCGCTGCGCGAGCAGTCCGCGACGGTGCAGACCGACGAGCACGGCGTGCTGCTGGTCAGCGGGGTGGACGCGCCGGCGATCGGCCGGGTCGCCCTGGCTGCCAAGGTCGAGTTGCACGAACTGACCCCGGAACGACCCGACCTGGAGCGGGTCTTCCTGGAGCTGACGGCCGGGAAGGCGGGCATTCGATGAACCTGGTCCGATCCGAGCTGCTGAAGATCCGTACCACCAGCACGTGGTGGATCTTCGGGCTGATCACGCTGCCGCTGTGGGCGCTCACAGCGCTGATCAACTGGTTGCAGACCGACGCGCTGGCCAACAGCGACTTCGGCGAGATGTCGGCCGACCAGGAGGCCCAGATCGAGGCCTCGCGGGCCGTGGAGAGCCTGGCCGCCAACGTCTACACCAACGGGCAGTTCTTCGGGCTGCTCATCGTGATGCTGCTCGGCATCATCGTGGTGACCAGCGAGTTCTTCCACCAGACGGTCACCACCACCTTCCTCACCGTGCCGCACCGCACGGCGGTGATGGTGGCCAAGCTGGTCGCCGCGGCCGTCGTGGCCATGCTGTTCTGGCTGGCCACCACCGTGCTCAACCTGATCTTCGGGGCACTGGTGATGAGCAGCGTCGACCTGGGTTCCCAGCTCGGCAGCGGCGCGGTCTGGCGGGCCACCGCGCTCAACGGCCTGGCGTACCTGCTCTGGTCGGTGCTCGGCGTCGGCCTCGGGGTGCTGATCCGCAGCCAGATCGGCGCGACCGTCACCGGCATCCTGCTCTACCTGGGCGGTGCGGTCGGCGCGGCCATCGCGATCGGCATCCTGGCGAACCGCTGGGGCGACTGGATCAACGACCTCCAGGTGCTGGTGCCGTCGCTGGCCTCGTCGCTGATGGTCAGCGGCACCGACATCCCGGGCAACCCGCCGCGCTGGGCGGGGGCGGCGGTCCTCATCGGGTACGCGGTGGTGGCCGGTGCCATCGGCGCGCTCACCATGCGGCGGCGGGACATCTCCTGACCTGTCCGGCATCCCGGCTGGTTCCGGCCCGGCGCGACGACCCGTCGCGCCGGGCCGGCCCACGTTCCGGGGCCACTCCGGGCCGACGGTGACTCCCCGGAGGCCCGCACCCACAGCTGGTAGGGCCCCGCGCGCCGGCCGGTCGGCCCGGGTGGCGCAGCGGAGTCGGTGGGACACGGGGAGCTGATCGCGCCTCTCGCATCTTCTGTGAAACCGACCACCCGCCGGAGGTGGAAATGCCTACCGTATTCCTACGGCGTAGCCTGGGAGCCGTCCCCCGCCCATTCGCACTCTCGGACGACGGCGGACACCGCGTGACACACAAACCCGCGTGAAAGAGGCGATTACCGGCCGTGTCGACCCAGCAGACTTCGCAGGAGAACCCACTGGCGGGTTTCGGCCCGAACGAGTGGATCGTCGAGGAGATGTACCAGCGCTACCTCGCCGACCCATCGAGCGTCGACTCGGCCTGGCACGATTTCTTCGCCGACTACCGACCCGCCCCCGGCGCCGCGACCCCGCGTCCAGCCGAAGGCAAGGGCGCACCGGCCACGGGCAAGGCCGCGACGCCGGAACCGGCCGAACAGCAGGAGCCGGCCGCCACCGTCACCCAGCAGCCGGCGAAGCCGGCCGCGCCCCCCGCCGCGAAGCCGGCCACCACCGCGAAGCCCGCCACCACCGCGAAGCCCGCCGCGAAGCCGGCCACCGCCAAGCCCGCCGCGACCGACAAGGCCGCCCCGGCGAAGCCGGCGGCGAAGGTGCCGACGGTCAGCGCCGCCGGCACCACGCCGCTGCGCGGGGTCGCCGCCCGGATCGTGCAGAACATGGACGCCTCGCTGGCCGTGCCGACCGCCACCAGCGTGCGCGCGGTCCCGGCCAAGCTGCTGGTGGACAACCGCATCGTGATCAACAACCACCTCGCCCGGGGGCGTGGTGGCAAGGTCAGCTTCACCCACCTGATCGGGTACGCGCTGGTCCGGGCCGTGGTCGAGCACCCGGAGCTGAACAACTCCTTCGCCGAGGTCGACGGCAAGCCGGCGATGATCCGCCCGGAGCACGTCAACCTGGGCATCGCCATCGACCTGACCAAGCCCGACGGCACCCGCAACCTGGTGGTGCCGTCGATCAAGGGCTGCGAGCAGATGGACTTCCGGCAGTTCTGGCAGGCGTACGAGGACGTGGTCCGACGCGCCCGCCGCAACGAGCTGACCATGGAGGACTACGCCGGCACGACGATCTCGCTGACCAACCCGGGCGGCATCGGCACGGTCCACTCGATCCCCCGGCTGATGCAGGGGCAGAGCGCGATCATCGGTGTCGGCGCGATGGAGTACCCCGCGCCGTACCAGGGGATGAGCGAGGCGACCCTGGCCGAGCTGGCGGTCAGCAAGATCATCACGCTGACCAGCACCTACGACCACCGGATCATCCAGGGCGCGCAGTCCGGCGAGTTCCTCAAGGTCATGCACGAGCTGATGCTCGGCGAGCGCGGCTTCTACGACCAGATCTTCACCTCGCTGCGCATCCCGTACGAGCCGGTGCGCTGGGTGCGGGACGTGGCCGTCGACTCCGAAGGCCAGATCAACAAGACCGCGCGGGTGCACGAGCTGATCCACGCCTACCGGGTCCGGGGCCACCTGATGGCCGACACCGACCCGCTGGAATTCACCATCCGCAAGCACCCCGACCTGGACGTCCTCCAGCACGGGCTGACCCTGTGGGACCTGGACCGGACCTTCCCGGTCAACGGCTTCGCCGGCAAGCAGCGGATGAAGCTGCGCGAGATCCTCGGCGTGCTGCGCGACTCGTACTGCCGCCGGGTCGGCGTGGAGTACATGCACATCCAGGACCCGGAGGAGCGCCGCTGGATCCAGGAGCGGATCGAGCGCCGCTACGAGAAGCCGGCCGCCGACGAGCAGAAGCACGTGCTCAACCGGCTCAACGCCGCCGAGGCGTTCGAGACCTTCCTGCAGACCAAGTACGTCGGCCAGAAGCGGTTCTCGCTGGAGGGCGGCGAGTCGCTGATCCCGCTGCTCGGCGAGGTGCTGGAGGCGTCCGCCGAGGACGGGCTGGACGAGGTCGTCATCGGCATGGCCCACCGGGGCCGGCTCAACGTGCTGGCCAACATCGTCGGCAAGCCGTACGAGAAGATCTTCTCCGAGTTCGAGGGCCACCTGGACCCGCGCTCGACGCAGGGTTCCGGTGACGTGAAGTACCACCTGGGCCAGAACGGCAAGTTCACCACCCCGGACGGCGACCACCAGGTCAAGGTCTCGGTGGTGGCGAACCCGTCGCACCTGGAGGCGGTCGACCCGGTGCTGGAGGGCATCGTCCGGGCCAAGCAGGACCGGATCGACCTCAAGCTGGAGGGCTACACCGTGCTGCCGCTGGCGGTGCACGGTGACGCCGCCTTCGCCGGGCAGGGCGTGGTGGCCGAGACGCTCAACCTGTCCCAGCTGCGCGGCTACCGCACCGGTGGCACCGTGCACGTGGTGGTCAACAACCAGGTCGGCTTCACCACCGCCCCGGAGTACAGCCGGTCCAGCCTCTACAGCACCGACGTGGCCCGGATGATCCAGGCGCCGATCTTCCACGTCAACGGCGACGACCCGGAGACCGTGGTCCGGGTCGCCCGGCTGGCCTTCGAGTACCGGCAGGCGTTCAACAAGGACGTCGTGATCGACATGGTCTGCTACCGCCGGCGCGGGCACAACGAGGGCGACGACCCGTCGATGTCCAACCCGCAGATGTACAAGATCATCGACTCGAAGCGTTCGGTCCGCAAGCTCTACACCGAGGAGCTGATCGGGCGGGGCGACATCACCGTCGAGGACGCCGAGGAGCTGCTGCGCGACTACCAGTCGCAGCTGGAGCGGGTCTTCAAGGCCACCCGGGACGCCGCCACCACCCCCCGCCAGGTCAGCCGGCCGCGCCGCGAGCACGAGCCGGAGCCGCAGGTGGAGACCGCCACCGACGCCGCCGTGGTCAAGGCGGTCGGCGAGGCGCACGTCAACCTGCCCGACGGCTTCACCCCGCACAAGCGGATCCAGCAGTTGCTCGACCGGCGGGCCAAGATGTCCGTCGAGGGCAACATCGACTGGGGGTACGGCGAGATCATCGCGTTCGGCTCTCTGCTGCACGACGGGATCACCGTCCGGCTCGCCGGCCAGGACTCCCGCCGGGGCACCTTCGTCCAGCGGCACGCCTCGGTGGTCGACTCGAAGACCGGCGAGGACTACCTGCCGTTGAAGACGCTCACCGCCGACGGCGAGCGGTCCCGGTTCTTCGTGCACGACTCGCTGCTGTCCGAGTACGCCGCGATGGGCTTCGAGTACGGCTACTCGGTGGAAAACGTCAACGCGCTGGTCGCCTGGGAGGCCCAGTTCGGTGACTTCGTCAACGGTGCCCAGTCGGTGATCGACGAGTTCATCTCCTCCGGCGAGGTGAAGTGGGGCCAGCGCTCCGCGGTCACCCTGCTGCTGCCGCACGGCCACGAGGGACAGGGCCCGGACCACACCTCCGGCCGCCCGGAGCGGTTCCTCCAGATGTGCGCCGAGGACAACATGCGGGTGGCCATCCCGACCACCCCGGCGAACTACTTCCACCTGCTGCGTCGCCAGGCCCTGTCGCCCAAGCGCAAGCCGCTGGTGGTGTTCACGCCGAAGTCGCTGCTGCGGCACAAGCTCTGCGTCAGCTCGGTGGAGGACTTCACCACCGGCACCTTCGCCCCGGTGCTCGCCGACACCGCCGCACCCGCGCCGGAGCAGGTCAAGCGGGTGCTGCTCTGCTCGGGCAAGGTCTACTACGACCTGTTCTCCGCCCGCGCGGAGCGGGGCGTCACCGACACCGCGATCATCCGGATCGAGCAGCTCTACCCGCTGCCGGTGGAGGAGATCCGGGCCGCGCTGGCGGCGTACCCGAACGCCGAGGACTTCGCCTGGGTGCAGGAGGAGCCGGCCAACCAGGGGGCGTGGAGCTTCGTCGCGCTCAACCTGCTGGAGCACCTGGCCGACGTCCGGCTGCGTCGCATCTCCCGCCCCGCCGCCGCCGCCCCGGCGGTCGGCTCGGCCAAGATGCACGAGGTGGAGCAGACCGGTCTGCTCGACGCCGCCCTCCCCCGCCCCTGACCCACCCGATCCCGACCCACCCGGCCCGCCCCTGTCAAGGTGCGGGCCGGCCCCGTCACCGAGGAATGAGGAACACGGTGTACTTCACCGATCGTGGGATCGAGGAGCTGGTGCAGCGGCGGGGAGACGAGCAGGTCACCCTGGAGTGGCTCGGGGAGCGGCTGCGCGACTTCGTCGACCTCAATCCCGAGTTCGAGACGCCGATCGAGCGCTTCGCCACCTGGCTGGCCCGCCTCGACGACCTCGACGAGGACTGACCTTCCTGCACCCGCACCCGCCTGGTCCACCCCGGCGCGATGGTCAGCCGTCCGCCGCCGGACCGCCTTCGGAACGGCGGCGGTCAGCCGTTGCGGACGGCCGGTGCCAGGCCGGTGCGGCGGAGCTTCTGCCAGCCCAGCCGGCCGCCGGTCAGCGCGGTGACCACCGCCTGGACCAACACCAGGTACATCAACTGCCGGTAGACGAACTGCTGGAGGGGTAGCACCCACAGCACCCCCAGCTTCTCCCGGTCGAGCCGGAACGCCACCACGGCGGTGATGGTCTGCACGCCGAGCATGAGCAGCCAGGCCACCGCCGTGGCCTGGCGGTCGAGGAAGAACAGGCCGTACAGGGCCAGCAGGTCGATCACCGGCGCGAGCAGCGGCAGCAGCACCCCGAAGAGGCTGAGGAAGAACATGCACCGCCGGGTGAACCGGCCCGACGCGCCCCGGTCGAACACGGAGCGACGGTGCTTCCACATCGCCTGCATGGTGCCGTAGCTCCACCGGTAGCGCTGCTTCCAGAGCTGGCCGATGGTCGTCGGCGCCTCCGTCCAGGCGCGGGCGGTCTCCTCGTAGACCACCTTCCAGCCGGCCCGGCCCAGGGCGATGGTGATGTCGGTGTCCTCGGCCAGGGTGTCGTCGGTCATCCCCCCGGCGTAGCGCAGCGCCTCCCGCCGGAACCCGCCGATCGCGCCGGGCACGGTGGACATGCAGCGCAGCGTCTCGTAGAGCCGCCGGTCCAGGTTGAACCCGATGACGTACTCGATGTGCTGCCACTTGGCGATCAGGCTGCGCCGGTTGCCGACCTTGACGTTGCCGGCCACCGCGCCCACCTGCGGGTCGGCGAAGGGCTGCACCAACCGGCGTACCGCGTCGGGCTCGAAGACGGTGTCCCCGTCGACCATCACGATCAGGTCGTGCCGGGCCAGCGCCAGACCGGTGTTCAACGCGCTGGGCTTGCCCCCGTTGGGCTTACGGACGACCCGGACGTTGGGCAGGCCGAGGGCGTCGACGATGTCCGCGGTGCCGTCGGTGGAGCCGTCGTCGACGACGACCACCTCGATCCCGCCGGGATGGTCGCCTCCGGCCAGGGATCGGACCGCCGCGGCGATCCCCTCCTTCTCGTTGTACGCCGGGACGATCACCGAGACCGGCGCGGTGACCGGCGGCCCCCAGGTCCAGCCCTTGGCCCGTCGACGTCGGGCGTGCCGCCCGGCGAGCACGAACAGCACGACGCTACGCCCCACGGTGAGCAGACCGACGACGACGAAGAGGCTCCCGAACACGGTCAGCATGTTGTCGGCGCCCTGCACCGCCCAGATCAGCATCCGACCGCGCCACCGGTCCCCGGTGCTGGCGGCCTTGGCGGCGTCCACCCGATGGTCCACCCCGGCGGCGGCGAAGGCGAGGTTCAACCCCTCGGTCGCGGTGACGAACCGGTATCCCCGTTCCTTCATCATCGGGATGAACCGGTCGAGGGCGGCGACGGTCTGCGCCCGGTCGCCACCGGCGTCGTGCCAGAGGGTGATGGCACCGGAGTCACCGTCCGGGGCGGCGTTCTCGACGATCTTGTCCACCCCGGGCAGCGACCAGTCCTGGCTGTCGGTGTCGTTGAGGAACGTCAGGTAGCCCAGGTCACCGGCGGTGGTGACCACCGGCCAGTCCCGGTTGTCGATCGCGTAGGCGTGCGAGGAGTACGGGAACCGGATCAGCGAGGTCCGCAGGCCGGTGGCGCTGGCCACGGCGAGCTGCGTCTGGGCGTACTCCAGCCGTTGCCGCCACTCGGGCAACTCCGCGAGGTCGGGGTGGGTGAAGGTGTGCACGCCGAGCTGGTGCCCACCGTCGGCCAGGTCCCGGGCCACCTCGGGGTACCGGGCGACCTGCGAGCCGAGCACGAAGAACGTGCCCTTGACCTGGTGGTCGTCCAGCACCCGCAACACCTCACGGGTCCAGACCGGGTCGGGGCCGTCGTCGAAGGTCAACGCGATGGTGCGCGGTGGCAGCCGGTAGGAGCGGACCATCTCGCTGCTGGCACTGATGATCGGTCCACCGGTCACCACCGAGGTGGGCACCTCACGCTGCCCGTCGGTGCTCTGCCGGCGGTCCGGGGCGAAGGACGCGTTGGCGTACGCGCCGACGAGCAGCACGCTGGCCAGCAGGGCCAGCACCATGCCCAGCAGGATCCAGCTCGGCGGCGGTACCGCCCGGCGACGCCGGGACGGGGGGACGGCTCGCCGGCGGGCCTGCGGGATGGCTCGGCTACGGGACGGCGGGATGGCTCGGCTACGGGACGGCGGGCGGGCCGGGTCAGCCATCGACGCGCCCGCCGTCGGCCCCGGGCAGCGGCTCGGGCAGGGACGACGGGTCGTCGGTCGGCGGCGGGGTGGGTGTCGTGGCCTCCGGGACGGTCCGGGTCGGCCGGGGCGACGTCGACGAGGTGACCGGGCTACGGCTCGGCGAGCGGGTGACGCTCGGCGACCGCGAGGGGGCGGCCGTGGTGGCCGGGACGGCGGCGGGGGCGCTCGCCCTCGGCGTCCGGGTGACGGCGCTCGGCGGCACGGGGGCGGCGGCCGTGCTGGCGGTCGGGGTGCTGGTCGCCTCGGCCTGCGGCGAGGGGGACCGCGCGGGTTGCTCGATCTCGTCCACGAAGGGGAGCACCGTGTGCGGCTCGATGCCCCCGGCGAAGCTGACCCCCACCAGCCCGGTGTAGATCAGGCCCAGCAGCCCGAGGGCGTACGCGAGCCAACGCAGCCGGGAGTGGCGTCGGCCGCTGGGGTCGACGAAGACGGGGGTCAGCCGGGGAACCGCGGCGATCAGCGCGGTGGGACCGTCTGCCCGACTGATCACCACGGTCGGCCCGTCGGCCGGGCTGATCACCGCGGTCGGCCCGTCGGCCGGGGTGGACGATCTGACGGGGGCGGGTGGTCTGACGGGGGCGGCCGGGCCGACGGAGGCGCGGGGACGCACGACCGGGGTGGCCGCCCTCGGCCGCACCTCGGTGGGCCCATCGAAATCCGTCACGCTTTCGGTACGTGGTGAATCGACAATCGACCGACGGCCGTTTGCACCTACGGGCGTCGATCTCCCATTCGGCGCATTGTTGCTGCTCAGACGGTCGGCAGTCATGGGATGCGAGTCTAGGCACGAGGATCGTTCGACTCCCAATGCGTCCCACGAATGAGACTCGGGTCGCACTGCCGGACGTCGCCCCACCCCGCCGGTGGTGGCAGGTCAGGACGAAGGTCCCGGGCGGGGAACGACGTGATCTTCTAGGGTGGTGGCGTGGCCCGCAGCGTCTACCTGACCAGCGTGGGGTCCGGCGGGGGTAAGTCGACCATCGCCCTCGGCCTCGCGGAACTCCTCTCCCGGCAGGTCGGACGGATCGGCGTGTTCCGGCCGCTGGTCTCCGGTGGCGGCCCCGACCCGATCCTCGCCCTGCTGCACGACCGCTACCGGATCGACCTGCCCGAGGGTGAGCTGACCGGCGCGACGTACACCGAGGCGGCGGCCCTGGTCGCCGACGGACGCCGGGAGGAGCTGATCTCCCGGATCGTCGAGCGGTACCGGGCGGTGGAACGACGCTGCCCGGCGGTGGTCGTGGTGGGCAGCGACTTCGCCGACGGCGGGGACGCCGCCGGCCCCCGTGAACTGGCCTTCAACGCCCGGCTGGCCACCGAGTTCGGCAGCGTGGTGGTGCCGGTGGTGGACGGCTTCGGGCAGCAACCTGAGGCGATCACGGCGGCGGCGCGGGGGGCGTACCACGATCTGGCGGACCTGGGCGCGACGGTGCTGGCGGTGATCGCCAACCGGGTCACCGGGTCGCTGACGCTGCCGGAGCTGCCGGTCCCCGCGTACGCCATCCCCGAGGTGCCGAGCGTGTCGGCGCCGACGGTGGCCGAGGTGGCGGCGGCGCTCGACGCCACCCTGCTGGCCGGGGACGACGCCGCCCTCGGTCGGGACGTGCTCGACTACGTGGTCGGCGCGGCGCACGTGCCGACCCTGCTCGACCACCTGACCGAGGGGGCGCTGGTGATCACCCCCGGCGACCGGGCCGACCTGCTGGTCGCGGCGAGCACCGCACACGTCGCCGGGCAGGTCTCGCTGGCCGGCGTGGTGCTCACCCTCGGCGAGCAGCCCGATCCCCGGGCGATGCGCCTGGTCGAGCGGCTCAACACCGGTTTCGCCGTGCTCTCGGTGACCAGCGACAGCTACGACACGGTCGAGGCGTCCAGCCACATCGAGGGGCGGCCCGGCCCGGCCAACCCGCGCAAGGTGGAGGCCGCGCTCGGCGCGTTCGAGGGCCACGTGGACACCGTCGACCTGGCCCGCCGGCTGCGGGTCAGCCGCTCCGACCGGGTCACCCCGCTGATGTTCGAGTACGACCTGATCGACCGGGCCCGCGCCGACCGCCGCCGCCTGGTGCTGCCGGAGGGCACCGACGAGCGCATCCTGCGCGCGACCGAGATCCTGCTCCGCCGGGGCGTGGCCGACCTGACCCTGCTCGGCCGCCCGGACGACGTGGCCCGCCGCACCCGCGAGCTGGGCATCGACCTCACCGGCGCGGACGTGGTCGACCCGGCCGCCAGCGCCTGGCGGGACGAGTTCGCGACCCGGTACGCGAAGCTGCGCGCCCACCGCGGCGTCACCGCCGAACTGGCGCACGACATCGTGGCCCAGCCCAACTACTTCGGCACCATGATGGTGGCCACCGGCCACGCCGACGGGATGGTCTCCGGGGCCACCCACACCACGGCCGCCACCATCCGGCCCGCCTTCGAGATCATCCGTACCGTGCCGGGCGTCTCGGTGGCGTCGAGCGTCTTCTTCATGCTGCTCGCCGACCGGGTGCTGGTCTACGGTGACTGCGCGGTCAACCCCGACCCGGACGCCGCCCAGCTCGCCGACATCGCCATCTCCTCGGCCGACACGACGGCCCGGTTCGGCATCGAACCCCGGGTGGCGATGCTGTCGTACTCGACCGGGGACTCCGGCGCGGGCGTCGACGTGGAGAAGGTCGCCGCCGCCACCAAGCTGGTCCGCGAGCGCCGGCCCGACCTGCTGGTCGAGGGGCCGATCCAGTACGACGCGGCGATCGACCCGCAGGTCGCGGCGACGAAGCTGCCGCAGAGCACGGTCGCCGGCCGGGCCACCGTGTTCGTCTTCCCGGACCTCAACACCGGCAACAACACGTACAAGGCGGTGCAGCGCTCGGCGGGCGCGGTCGCCGTCGGCCCGGTCATGCAGGGCCTACGTCGACCGGTCAACGACCTGTCCCGGGGCGCGACCGTCGCCGACATCGTCAACACCGTGGCCATCACCGCCATCCAGGCGGCCGGGTCGCCGGAGGAGGGGTCGTGACAGACCGGGTGCTGGTGCTCAACTGCGGGTCGTCGTCGGTGAAGTACCGGCTCTACGACGGCGAGTCGGTGGTCGACTCCGGCACCGTGGAGCGGGTCGGCGAGCCGGGCGGCGGACCGGCCGACCACGCCACCGCCGTGCGGGAGATCCTGGGCCGGCTCGACCTGGCCGGACTGACCGCAGTCGGGCACCGGGTGGTACACGGCGGCCGGCGGTTCAGCGAGCCGGTCCGCATCGACGACGCGGTCTTCGCCGCGATCGAGGAGCTGGTCCCGCTCGCCCCGCTGCACAACCCGGCGAACCTGGCCGGCATCGCGGTGGCCCGGGAACTACTGCCGGACGTCGGGCAGGTGGCGGTCTTCGACACCGCGTTCCACCACACCCTGCCCGAGGCCGCCGCCACGTACGCCATCGACCTGGCCACCGCCCGCCGCCACGACATCCGCCGGTACGGCTTCCACGGCACCTCCCACGCGTACGTGTCGAGGCGCACCGCCGAACTGCTCGACCGGCCGTACGACCGGCTGCGCACCATCAGCCTGCACCTGGGCAACGGGGCGAGCGCCTGTGCTGTCGACGGCGGGCGCAGCGTGGCCACCTCGATGGGGATGTCCCCCCTCGAAGGGCTGGTGATGGGCACCCGCAGTGGTGACCTCGACCCGACGATCATCTTCCACCTGCGCCGCGAGGGCGGGCTGACCGTCGACGAGATCGACGACCTGCTCAACCACCGCAGCGGGCTGCTCGGGCTGACCGGGGCCAACGACATGCGGGAGGTGCAGTCCCGACGGGCCGACGCGGACCCCGCCGCCGTCCTCGCCTTCGACGTCTACTGCCGCCGGATCACCGGGTACGTCGGGGCGTACCACGCGCTGCTGGGTGGGGCGGACGCGATCACCTTCACCGCCGGGGTGGGCGAGCGCTCCCCCGAGGTACGGGCCGCCAGCCTGGCCGGGCTGGACCGGCTCGGCATCGCCGTCGACCCGGACCGCAACGCCGGCACCGGGGACCGGGTGATCTCCCCGGCCGGTGCGCAGGTCAGCGTCTGCGTGGTCGGCACCGACGAGGAGCGGGAGATCGCCCGGGAGACCCGTGCGGTGGTCGGGGCGGGCGGCTGAGGCCGCCTGGCCAGCGCCGCGCCGTCCGGCAGCCAGGGTTGCGGCTCTACGGAGTGGAACAGCGTCGGCCGGCTCAGGGGCGGGCCGGGCGCGGAACCTGGGCGGGTCAGCTCAGGGCGAGCCACAGGGTGACCACGACCACCGCCGCCACGACCACGGCCACGCCGATCAGCAGCGGCAACCGGGACGCTGCGGCATCCGCCGGCGAGGCGGCGTCGGGGGCGTGGGCGAAGGCGCGGAACTGCTCGGTGTCGCCGCTCGGGTCCAGGTACTCGTCAGGCATGTCGGAGACCCTAGCGAAGCCGGGCATCCCGCAGCACCCTGCCTCACCTGAAGTGACGGCTCCGATCCGAGGGGTGGAGGCCGACCGGCCGGGTGGTGACCCCCATCGGTCCGGACGGCGGGGCCGGGGTGGGCGGCCGACCCCTACGGTCGGGGGATGGGGATGAGGCGGCTGGGCGTCGTGGTGCTGACCGCGTTGCTCGCCGGTTGCGGCCCGGCCACCGCCACCACCGGGCCACCGCCGCCGGCCCGGCACGCCCCGGACCTGGTCCGGCCGGTCGCGGTACGCACCCTCACCGTCGACCCGACCGGGCCGCGTCCGCTGCCGGTGACGCTCTGGTACCCGACCGAGGGCGGTCGGATCGCCCCGGGTCGGTTCCCGGTGGTGGTGCACAGCCACGGCCTGCGCAGCCTCCCCGAACTGCACGCCGCGCTGGCCACCCGGTGGGCCGCCGCCGGTTTCGTGGTGGCCGCGCCGGCCTACCCGTACACCAACCGGCGGGCTGCCCGGTTCAGCCGCGCCGACGTCCGCAACCAGCCCGCCGACGCCTGGCGGCTGATCCGCCACCTGGTCCAGCTGGATTCCCGCGCCGGTGACCCGCTCGCCGGGCACCTGGACGTCGGCCGGTTCGCCGCGACGGGGCACTCGGCGGGCGGCTTCACCACGGCCGGCATGTTCACCTCCGGTCACTCCGCCCGGCTGCGCTCCGGCGTGATCATCGCCGGTGGCGGGCTGGCCGGCGCCTTCGCCGGACCGACCGCCCCGCTGCTCTTCGTGCACGGCACCGCCGACCCGGTGGTGCCGCTGGCCGTCGGTCAGGCCGGTTACCAGCGGGCGACCGGCCCGAAGGCGTTCCTCAGCGTGCTCGGACAGGGCCACGGCGAATACCTGGCCCCGGGCCGGCCCGGCTTCGAGCAGGTCCTCGCCACCACCACCGACTTCCTCCGCTGGACCCTCTACGACGACCGGGACGCCGGCCGCCGGCTGCGCACCGACGCCACCCGCCCCGGCGTCACCACCCTGGACGACCGGCTGACCGGCTGACCGCCTTCGCCGGCCGAGCCCCGCCCCGAGCCCCGCCGGCCGAGCCCCGCCGGCCGCGCGGGCCGACCGGCCGGTGGGTCGCCCCGGCGTGCTGCCAGGTCGACCGACCGTCCGCTGCCGGCCACCCCGCGTCCAACCCGGGGCGGGCGGCCTGCCGGGCGGGGCACAATCGGGTTCATGTTCCGTCGCCGTACCCCGGTCCTGCTGACCGCCGCGCTGCTCGCCACCGGCCTCGCCGGCTGTTCGACGCAGAGCCCCAGCTCAGGCAGCACCACGCTGCCGGAGCCACCGAAGATCACCACGCCGGCACCGCGCGTTTCCGCCGGCACCGCGCCGGCCGAGGCGTTCGCGGTCGGCGTACGACAGCTGAAGCTCAACCGGGGCGGCGACCGCCCGCTGCCGGTGACCCTCTGGTACCCGGCCCGGGGCACCGCCGGCGAGGCGGCGCAGCGCGACGCGACGGCGGCGACCGGACGGTTCCCGGTGGTGGCGTTCAGCCACGGCCTGAACGGCCGGCCGGCCGACTACCAGGCGCTGCTGACCCGCTGGGCGGCGGCCGGCTTCGTGGTGGCCGCACCGGCCTTCCCGCACACCGGCAAGGGCTCCGACGGCAACGTCCTGGACGTGCTCAACCAGCCCGCCGACGTGTCGTACGTGCTCGACAAGGTGCTGGCGCTGGAGACGAAGGCCGGCGACCCGCTGCGCGGCCGGTTGGCCACCGACCGGGTGGCCGCAGCCGGGCACTCGGCGGGCGGGGCGACCACCATCGGCCTGTTCACCACCTGGCGCGACAAGCGGTTGGCCGCCGGGGTGGTCTTCGCCGGGACAGGGCTGGGGGTGGGCACCGCCTTCGCCGGGGCCGCCGCCCCGCAGCTCATCGTGCACGGCCAGGCCGACAAGGTGGTCGACTACGCGGCCGGCAAGGCCGTCTACGACGCGGTGCCCTGGCCGAAGGCCATGCTCAGCCTGCCCAAGGGCGACCACGGCCAGGCCCTGCTCGGCGACGGCGCGGCCCTGCGGGTGGTCTCGGACACCACCGTCGAGTTCCTCCGCTGGACCCTCTACGGCGACGAGGCCGCCAAGGACCGGATCCCGGCCGAGGCGGCCCGGGGCGGCCTTGCCACCCTCGACGACCGTCTCTGACCGCGATGCCCGTCGGGCCGCCTGGCCCGCCACCGGCCCGGCGGCCACGGTCGGGGCCGTCGGGCCGACAGCGTGGCGGCCGTCGCCGGATCAGGCGGTGTGGTCGACGACGACCTTGCCGAAGACCTCACCGGAGTGCAGCCGGGCGAAGGCGTCGGCCACCCGGCTGAACGGGACCACGCTGTCCACCACCGGGCGCACCTCGTGCTCGGCGCAAAAGGCGAGCAGCTCGGTCAACTCGTCCGGGGTGCCCATCGAGGTGCCGAGGATCTCCAGCTGCATGGCGAAGACCCGGCGCAGGTTGATCTCCGGCAGGTGACCGGAGGTCGCGCCGGAGACCACGATCCGGGCCATCGGAGCGGCCGACTTCAACGAGTGGTCGAAGGTGGCCGCGCCGACCGTCTCGACCACCACGTCGACCCGCTCCGGCAGCCGGGCGCCGGGCTCCACCGCGGTGGCGCCCAGCGCGGCGATGCGCTCCCGCTTGCCGGCGTCGCGGCTGGTGGCGTACACCCGCTTGCCCAGCGCCACACCGAGCGCCACCGCCGCGGTGGCGACACCGCCGCCGGCCCCCTGCACCAGCACCGACTCGCCGTCGGCGACCCGGCCCCTGGTGGTGAGCATCCGCCAGGCGGTGAGCCAGGCGGTCGGCAGGCAGGCCGCGTCGGTCACCGACAGGCCGGTCGGCAGCGGCAGCAGGTTCATCCGGGGTACGGCCACCCGCTCGGCGAGGGTGCCCTGGTAGTGCTCGGAGAGGATGGAGACGCCGCGCGGGTCGCCGGGGGTGGGCAACACCGGGTAGATGACCACCTCGTTGCCGTCCGGGTCGGTGCCGGCCGCGTCACAGCCGAGGATCATCGGCAGTTGACCGTCGGCGAGCCCCACCCCCTTGAGCGACCACAGGTCGTGGTGGTTGAGCGAGCTGGCCCGGACCTGCACGGTCACCCAGTCGCCGTCCGGGTGGGCGGGCTCGGGGCGGTCACCGACGGTGAGCGCGGCGAGCGGGTTGTCGGCGTCGAACCGGGAGGCATAGGCGGCACGCATGATCCGCACCGTAACAGCGGAACGATCGTTCAAGAAGGGTCCGGGCCGGCCCGGACCCTTCCCGTGCGGTCACGACGTGCGGCGCACCACCGGTCGGGACGGCGTGGCGCACCGATGGTCGGCACCGGCGCGCGCCGGTCGCCGGCTCAGGCGCGGGCGACGCCGTCGTGCCGGGCCGCCTCGGCGACCGCCTCCGCCACCGCCGGGGCGACCCGGGGATCGAGCGGGGACGGCACGATCGCGTCCGCGCTGAGCGATTCGGCGACCACCCCGGCGATCGCGTCGGCGGCGGCCACCTTCATCCCGTCGGTGATCCGGGTGGCCCGGGCGTCCAACGCGCCCCGGAACACGCCGGGGAAGGCGAGCACGTTGTTGATCTGGTTGGGGTAGTCGCTGCGCCCGGTGGCGACCACCGCCACGTGCCGGGCCGCCACCTCGGGGTCCACCTCGGGGTTCGGGTTGGCCAGCGCGAAGACGATGCCGCCGGGGGCCATCCCGGCGACCGCCGCCTCGGGAATCCGCCCGCCGGAGACGCCGATCAGCACGTCCGCGCCGCGCAGCGCCTCGGTGACGTCACCCCGGCGGCCCTCGGCGTTGGTGATCTCGGCAAGGTGCGCCTTGGCCTCGGTCAGGTCGGTGCGGTGCCGGCCGATGACGCCCCGGGAGTCGCAGACCACCACCTGGTCCGGGTTCACTCCCCCGGCGATCAGCATGTGGGTGACCGCGATTCCGGCGGCGCCGGCCCCGCTGACCGTCACCCGCAGGTCGCCGAGCTTGCGGTGGAGCAGGCTCGCCGCGTTGCGCAACGCGGCCAGCACCACGATCGCGGTGCCGTGCTGGTCGTCGTGGAAGACCGGGATGGGCAACGCCTCGTCGAGCCGTCGTTCCACCTCGAAGCAGCGCGGGGCGCTGATGTCCTCCAGGTTGATCCCGCCGAACGACGGGGCGAGGGCCCGCACCGTCGCCACGATCTCGTCCACGTCCTGGGTGTCCAGACAGATCGGAACCGCGTCCACGCCGGCGAACTGCTTGAACAGCACCGCCTTGCCCTCCATCACCGGCAGCGCCGCACGCGGGCCGATGTTGCCGAGTCCGAGGACGGCGGAGCCGTCGGTGACGACCGCGACGGTGTGCGACACCCAGGTGTACTCGTCGACCAGGGCCGGATCGGCGGCGATCGCCTCGCACACCCGGGCCACCCCCGGGGTGTAGGCGAGCGAAAGGTCCTCACGGCTGGTCAGCGGGACCGTCGAGGTGACGGCCAGCTTGCCGCCGAGGTGCAGTCGGAAGACGGGATCAGCGGGATCCACGGTGGACGCAGACATGGTGACTCCAGGATCTGTCGAGCAGACGGAGCGGCCGGCGCGTGGGCGCGAGGTGAGGCGGTGCGGCGACACGCGGTACGCGGTACGGGGGTCACCCGGGCACCCCCGAGCATAGTCAGCCGACTGGCACCCGGATGTGGGGAGGGTCATATCGGTTTGGGTGTCAGCCGGCCGGGACGGGGCCAGTAGCGGAACACCACCCGACCCAGCACATCGGCCACCCCGTACGCCCGGGAGTCGTCGGTGACCAGGTCGTTGTCGCCGCGTAACCACCAGCCGCCGTCCTGCGGGCGGACGGCGCGCTTGACCACCAGCAGTTCCGGCCTGCTCCGGAAGACGGCCACCACCACGTCGCCGGGGCACACCGGCCGGCCACCCCTGCGGACCAGGACGGCATCGCCGTGCCGCAGCGTCGGTGACATGGACGGCCCGGTCACACCGACGGCGGTGAGCGGTGCGCGCAGCCGTACTGTGGAACCCGACCCACCTACCGTCACGAGGTTTCCCCTCCGCCCCTGCCGGGGACGTCCTCAGGAGTAGTGTCGGTTCGGATCATCGCAAACATCCCATGGAGGACCCTGATGCGACTTCCCCGCATCCTCTCGCCCCGTGTGACCGCCAGCGCGCACTGCGACCTGCCGTGCGGCGTATACGACCCGGCGCAGGCCCGGATCGAGGCCGAGTCGGTCAAAATGATCTGCGAGAAGTACCAGGCGAACACGGACCCCGAGTTCCGTACCCGGGCGATCCTGATCAAGGAGCAGCGCGCCGACCTGGTCAAGCACCACCTGTGGGTGCTCTGGACCGACTACTTCAAGCCGCCGCACTTCGAGAAGTACCCGCACCTGCACCAGCTGTTCAACGAGGCCACCAAGGCGGCCGGCGCGGCCGGCGCCAAGGGCGCGACCGACCCGGCCAAGGCCGACGAGCTGCTCCAGAAGATCGACGAGATCTCCAAGATCTTCTGGGAGACCAAGCAGGCGTGACCCTGCCCGCCCCGGCACCGACGATCCGGCCGGCACGTCCTGAGGACGTGCCGGCCGTCGTCGCGATGGTGCACGAGCTGGCCGACTACGAGCGGGCCGCCGACCGGTGCCGGCTGACCGGGGCGCAGCTCGACACCGCCCTGTTCGGCCCGACACCGGCCCTGTTCGGCCACGTCGCGGTGGACGGCGACGACGCGCCCGTCGGCTTCGCGCTGTGGTTCCTCAACTTCTCCACCTGGGCCGGTGTGCACGGCATCTACCTGGAGGACCTGTACGTCCGCCCGGCCTACCGGGGCACCGGGGCCGGTCGGGCGCTGCTCGCCACGCTCGCCGCGATCTGTGTGGAACGCGGCTACCAGCGGCTGGACTGGTGGATGATCGACTGGAATCCGGCCGCCACCTTCTACGCCTCGATCGGGGCCGAGCCGATGACCGAGTGGGTTCCGTACCGGCTCAGCGGAACGGCGTTGCGCGATCTTGCCGGCCCGGGGTGACGTCGACCACGCGCGCGGACGCCCGGCCGGGTAGAGTCCCGGACCGGGGGGATGAGGCGTGACTCAACTGACCGGCCAGCCAACAACCGACGACGACGTCGTGCACCTCACCGTGCCCGCCGACGGCGGCTACCTGGGCGTGCTGCGCACCGCCACGGCGGGGCTCGCGGCCCGTCTCCAGTTCGCCCTCGACGAGATCGAGGACCTGCGCATCGCGGTGGACGAGGCGTGCGCGATGCTGCTCGCCATCGCCACCCGCGACGCCGAGTTGGAGTGCCGTTTCTCGGTCACCGAGGACGCGTTGACCGTCGAGGTGACGGTCCCGACCGTGCGCGGCGCCGCGCTCCCGGGGGAGTCCTCGTTCGCCTGGAAGGTGCTCACCGCGCTGACCACGGCGGCGGCGGCCGAGTCGGCCGACGGCCGGGCCACCATCTCGCTGTTGACCCGCCGCTCCGCCGGCTACTGACCCCGCCACTGCCCCGCCTCCGGCCGTGCGTCGGGCACGGGCCCGTCAGCCGGTCGGCACGGGTGCCGGCCGTCGAGGGTGGGCACCGGGGTCGTCAGGGACCGGCGGCACCGGCGGACGACCGGCGGGTGGTCAGCCGAAGCCCAGGGCCTTCGTGGTGGGCGGACTGACCAGCAGCGCGCAGACGCCGAGGCCGAGCGCCATCAGCGGTACGCCGAGCCAGCCCAGCCCGCCGGAGATCATGAACCAGCCGACCGGCAGCAGCATCAGCTCCAGCACCATCGCCGGGGCGCGGGCACCCGCCCGGCGGCGGGCCAACGCCCCGCCCAACGCCCAGAGCGCGACGGCTCCGGCGATGGCGAACCCGGTCACGAAGAGTGCCGAGACAAGGTCGGTCCTGGTGGCGGTGAGATCGGCCCAGACCAACCATCCGGAGAGCAACGCCAGGCCGACCGCCTCGGCCCGCAGCAGGCGTACCGCCCAGCGCAGGGTGTCGGGAACCGGCACGGAGTCGATCGTCACGGGGGTCACGATACCCCCGCCCGATCACGTAAAGTGCCGCCCATGCGGGCCGTCCTGGTGGTCAATCCGAAGGCCACCACCACCAGCGAACGCAGCCGGGACGTGCTGGTCCGGGCGCTGCGCAGCCAAGTAGACCTGTCGGTGCGGTACACCCGACGCCGGGGCCACGCCACCGGCCTGGCCCGGGAGGCCGCCCAGGAGGGCGTCGACCTGGTGGTCACGCTCGGTGGCGACGGCACGGTCAACGAGGTGGTCAACGGTCTGATGACCGCCGATCCGCCGACGATCCGTACCGGTGGCTCCCCGGCGGAGCGGTTGCCCGCGCTGGCCACCGTGCCGGGTGGCTCGACGAACGTCTTCGCCCGCGCCCTCGGGTTGCCCCGGGAGTGGGCGGACGGCACCAGCATGATCCTGGAGGGGCTGCGGCTGGGCCGGTCCCGCACGATCGGGCTGGGCCGGGCCGACGACCGCTACTTCACCTTCTGCGCCGGCTTCGGGCTCGACGCGGCGGTGATCCACCGGGTGGAGCAGGCCCGGCGGCGGGGGCGGGTGTCCACGCCGACGCTCTACTTCCGCTCCACCCTGAGTCACTACTTCCTCGGCTCGGACCGGCGGCATCCGGCGATCAGCCTGGAGCGGCCGGGGGAACCGGCCGAGGGCGAGCTGGGCACGGTGATCATCCAGAACACCGCGCCGTGGACGTACCTGGGCGACCGGGAGATCAACCCGAACCCGGAGGCGTCGTTCGATCTCGGGCTCGACGTGATGGCGCTTCGTCAGCTGCGCGTCGCCAGCACCACACGGACGGTGACCCAACTCCTGTCGCGCCACCCCGATCCGCGCGGCAAGCAGGTGCTTCGACTGCACGACGTGGACGAGTTCACGCTGGTCTCGGCCCGTCCGCAGGCCTTCCAGCTCGACGGCGACTACCTCGGCGAGCGACACAAAGTCAGATTCACCTCCGTTTCCGGCGCACTGAGAGTAATCTGTTAGGTCTCGGGTAACGCCCTAGGTCGAGCGGTCGGGACACCGCGCGGCGCGGTGGCCGCCACACCGAGGAGGTAGTGCCGGAAATGTCAGCAATGTCACGCGGACTGTACTATATTGATCCTCGACTGTGGTACGCCGGGTAGCGGGGAAGCCCGGAAATCGGACAAAAGGGTCGTGAGCTTGCTCACCGAGCGGAGTTTTTCCGAGCGTCACCCCTTGACATCGCGTTCGTTCGTGAAAGTATTCACAAGCGAACTTGAGTTACCGGAACATTGCCTGGATATGCTCGGCGGGTTGAGTAGTTCCAGCAGGCCCAGGCGCTGAACGAGTCTGCTCACGCAATGCTGAATAGTCGTAAGCGAACCGTTACGACCGGCACTGCGGACGGATATAAGAAAAGCACGAGCGTTATCTGCCACCCATCCAGAATGAGGAGTGTTGCCGCCATGGACTGGCGTCACAATGCCGTCTGCCGCGACGAGGACCCGGAGCTGTTCTTCCCGATCGGGACGTCCGGCCCCGCCGTTCTGCAGGTCGAGCAGGCCAAGGCCGTCTGCCGGCGCTGCTCCGTGACCGACCAGTGCCTGCAGTGGGCACTGGAGTCCGGTCAGGACGCTGGCGTCTGGGGCGGGATGAGCGAGGAGGAGCGCCGCGCGGTCAAGCGCCGTGGCGGTCTCCGGGTGCTGCGCGCTCACTCCGCCTGAAACCGATCACACGCCGTACGCCCCGGCCGGGTTCGTCCCGCCGGGGCGTTCTGCTGCCCGCACTCTCCGTGACCGGGCTCGACGGACGACCCACCGCGCGTCGCGTCGATGCGGTGACGCAGGGTCACATCGGCGCGGTGACCCCGGTCATCGGGCCGCCCATCGCGTCGACCCGGCGCAGCACCAGATCGACCAGGTCCGGCGCGTCGTTCAACGGTGCGCTGACGGCGACCGCGCCGGCCCGTTCTGCCGCCGCCACCACGGAGTCGTGGAAGAGCCCCGGCGCCAGGAAGTACGCCGCCACCGCCACCCGCCGGGCACCCGCCGCACGCAGCCGGGCCACCGCCACGTCGGCCGTCGGCGGGGCCGCCGAGGCGTACGCCACCGTGCAGGGCACGCCGGACCGGGCGGCCATGGCGGCGGCGACCCGCCCCACCGAGCCACGGGCCCGCGCGTCCCGGGTACCCGCCGCCGCCAGCACCAGCGCGTCGACAGGCCCCGGATGCGCCTCGGCCAACCGGCGACCCAGCCCGGCCAGCAGCCCCGCGTCCACTGTCCCGTCGGCCGGCCCGAGCACGTCGGTCACCCGTACCGTCAGCGCCGGCGCGGCCTCCCGGGCTGCCGCCACCGCCGCCGGGATGTCCACCCGCCGGTGGTACGCGGCGGTGAGCAGCAGCGGCACCACCACGACCGTACGGTGACCGGCGGCAGCCAGCCCCCGCAGAACCTCCGTCGGCCCCGGATCGGTGTGGTCCAGCCAGCTCGGCAGCACCGGCGGGCCGGGGCGGGCCGCCTCGACGGCACGGGCCAACGCCCGGGTGGCCGCCGCCGCCCGAGGATCTCGGCTGCCGTGCGCCACCAGCACCACCGGCACCCCGGGACCGCACAGGCCAGCGGGACCGGGCAGGCCGTGAGAACCGGACAAGCCGGCGGGCGACGCGGAAGACACCGCGCCGGCCGCCGGGACGGTCAGACGTGCAGGCCGCACTCGGTCTTCTCGAACATGGCCCACCGGCCGGCACGCGGGTCCTCCCCCGCCTTGGTACGGCGGGTGCAGGGCCAGCAGCCGATCGAGCCGTATCCCCGGCCCAGCAGCTCGTTGACCGGGATGCGGTGACGGGAGATGTAGGAGTCCACGTCGGCCTGGGACCAGGCCGCGATCGGGTTCACCTTCACCTTGCCGCGGCGGGGGTCGAAGGTCACCACCGGGGTGTTCGCCCGGGTCGGCGACTCGTCCCGGCGCAGCCCGGCGGCCCAGGCGTCGTACCCGGACAGGGCCCGTTCCAGCGGCTCGACCTTGCGCAGCTGGCAGCAGTCGTCCGGTGAGCGGTTGAACAGCCGGGGCCCGTACTCGCCGTCCTGCTGGCCGACGGTCTGCCGGGGCCGGATCGAGCGGACGTTCACCGGCAGCCGGCGAGCCACCTCGTCGCGGACCCGCAGCGTCTCCGGAAAGTGCAACCCGGTGTCGAGGAAGACCACGTCCACGCCGGGGGCGACCCGGGAGACCAGATGGGCGAGCACGGCGTCGGCCATCGAACTGGTCACGCAGAACCGGTCACCGAAGGTGTCGGCCGCCCAGCGGGCGATCTCCAGCGCCGGGGCGCCCTCCAGCTCGCGGCCGGCCCGCTCGGCCAGCGCCCGCAGCTCGGCCGGGTCACGGCGGGTCGGGTCGGCCGGCTGCGAGCCGCCGGAGCCGACCAGGCCCAGGTTCGTCGCGGAGAGCAGGCCGCTCATCGGGCCACCCCCCGGCTCAGCAGGCCGTTGAACTTCACGGTGAAGACCCGGGCGCAGGCGTGGCACTCCCAGGCGCCGTGACCGGCCTCGTTCGGCCGCAGGTCCTCCTCGCCGCAGTACGGGCAGTGCAGCGGCGCGGATCGGGTTTCGCTCATCGGAGTTCCTCCTCGTCGACCCTGATCACCCAGTTGGCGAACGTCTCGCCCTCGGTCCGGCCGGCCAGGTAGCGGCGGGCCAGTCGTTCCACGTACTCGGGAAGCTCGTCGGCGGTGGTCTTCAGGCCGCGCAGCTTGCGACCGAACCCGGCGGTCTGGCCCTGGGCCATGCCCAACCCGCCGCCGAGGTGCACCTGGAAGCCCTCCACCTGGCGGCCGTCCGGACCGACCACCAACTGCCCCTTGAGACCGATGTCGGCGACCTGGGTACGCGCGCAGGCGTTCGGGCAGCCGTTGATGTGGATGGAGATGTCCGCGTCGAAGTCGCGCAGCCGCTCCTCCAGCCGGGCCACCAGTTCCTCGCCGCGCGCCTTGGTCTCGACGATGGCCAGCTTGCAGAACTCGATCCCGGTGCAGGCCATGGTGCCGCGCCGCCAGGCCGACGGCCGGGCCTCCAGGCCGATCCCGCGCAGCTCGTCGACCAGGGACTCGGTCCGCTCCGGCGGCACGTCGAGCACCAGCAGCTTCTGGTACGGGGTGAGCCGTACCCGGTCGCTGCCGTGCGCCTCGACCACGTCGGCGAGCTTGGTCAACTGCCCGCCGGAGACCCGCCCGACCACCGGGGCGGCCCCGACGTAGTTACGCCCGTCGCGCTGCCGGTGCACGCCGATGTGGTCGACCGGCTTGTCGGGGAGCTGCGGGGCCGGACCGTCGAGCAGGGTACGCCCCAGGTAGTCCTTCTCCAGCACCTCGCGGAACTTCTCCACGCCCCAGTCGGCGACCAGGAACTTCAGCCGGGCCCGGTTGCGCAGCCGGCGGTAGCCGTAGTCGCGGAAGATGCCGACCACCCCCGCCCAGATGTCCGGCACCTCGGCCAGCGGCACCCAGACGCCGAGCCGCTTGGCCAGCATCGGGTTGGTGGAGAGGCCACCACCGACCCAGACGTCGAAGCCGGGACCGTGCTCGGGGTGGTCCACCCCGAGGAAGGCGATGTCGTTCGCCTCGTACGGGGTGTCGACCAGCCAGGAGATCGTGGTCTTGAACTTCCGGGGCAGGTTCGAGTACGCCTTGTCGCCGACGTACCGGCTGACGATCTCGTCGATCGCCGGGGTCGGGTCGAGCACCTCGTCCTCGGCCACCCCGGCGACCGGGCTGCCCAGCACGATGCGGGGGCAGTCGCCGCACGCCTCGGTGGTCTGCAGGCCGACCGACTCCAGCCGACGCCAGATCTCCGGCATGTCCTCGACCCGGATCCAGTGGTACTGGATGTTCTGCCGGTCGGTGATGTCGGCGGTGTCCCGGGCGAACTCCCGGGAGATGTCCGCGATGACCCGCAACTGGGCCAGGGAGAGCTGACCGCCGTCGACCCGCACCCGGAGCATGAAGAACTCGTCCTCCAGCTCGTGCGGCTCCAGCACGGCGGTACGACCGCCGTCGATGCCGGCCTTACGCTGGGTGTAGAGGCCCCACCAACGGAACCGGCCACGCAGATCCTGCGGGTCGATGGAGGCGAAACCACCGTGGGCGTAAATGTTCTCGATCCGGGCCCGGACGTTCAGCGGGTCGTCGTCCTTCTTGATCCGCTCGTTGGGGTTGAGCGGCTCACGGTGGCCGAGGGCCCACTGTCCCTCTCCGCGGGGCCGGCGGGGGGCACGGGCGGCGGGGGCGGCGGGGGCCGTCGGGGTCCCGGGGCGAGCCGGGGTGCTGCTGACCGCCATCGCGGCGTCCTCCGTTGTCTCTGCGGTGCCTCGGTGGGAGCGCGGACGCGGCGGCCGGCCCTGGAAGGGCCGACGACAACGGTGTCGGAACGGCCGGCGCGGAGAACGCGCCCGAGACGGATGGGTCGGGCGTCGTCAGTGAGCCGGACAAAGCGCGCTGCGCACGCGGCCGTAATCGACGTGGCGACGGGCCACGAAGCGGCGGACGACAGCGGCGGTCATGCAGCCATGCTCCCACACCCTGCGGAGGTGGGCCAATGACCACGTGCGGCATCCCACATCACGGGCCGCATCCCCACCGTCACCACCCACCTCCCCCCGCCTTCCGGCGCGCCCCACGCCCCCGATGCCTCGCACTCACGCCCCGAACGCCCCACGCGCCTCGCCTTCCCCGTTCACTTCCTCGCGCCCCACGCCCCCGAGCCTCACCTCCCCGCATTCACGCCCCAACGCCCCTCGCGCCCCACGTCCCCGCATTCACGCCCCTCGTGCCTCGCCTTGCGCGCCCCCGCGCCCCCGCGCCCCCGCGCCCCCGCGCCCCCGCGCCCCCGCGCCCCCGCGCCCGAGCTTCTCCGTGCCCCGCATTGATGCCATGTCGCAGCCTCCGCCGCCGCTCGCCCATTGGGCCGCCTCGGTGTGCTTTCGCGGCTGCAGCCTCATGCCGGGGCGGAGTCAGCTGGCGCGGCCCGGCATGGGTCCGGCGGGAGGTCGGCCGGTGCGGCGGGCTCGGCCCGGAGCGCGGTCAGCCTGCCGGCGACGCCCCATCCCGGGCCGGAGTCAGCTGGCGTGGCCCGGGAAGCGCCACCCACATCGCGTGGGCCCAACCCTCGGCCGGCAGCCCGCGCGGGCAATCCATCCCGGGCCGCAGATCCCGGGCTGTCTCTCCACCATCCATCCTTTCGAGCTGATGACGTAGACGATTCAGGGCTCCGACCAGCAGACCAGGCCAAGCCTTCGAGGCACAGACCGCACGACCAACAAACCACGCGACCAACACACCGCACGACCAGACCAACACACCGCACGACCAACAGACCACGCGACCAACAGACCACGCGACGAATAGACCGCACGACGAATAGACCACAGGACGAACGGACCGCACGACCGACAGACCACGCGACCAACAGACCGCACGACCGACAGACCGCACGACGAACGGACCGTACGAGGCGACCGGCTACGCCGGGCCTGGGACCTCGGCGCACACCCAGGTGTGCAGGGTTCACCGGACAGATTGCCCACCGTCAGTGAATCGTTGACGACATCAGCTCCAAAGGAAGCGAACTACTACTAACAGCCCGGCTCCCGCTCCGCTCCGGCCTGCCTCCGACTCCGATCCTGCTACGACCCCTGGCGCTGACTCCGGCCCCGGCGGAGCGGCTCAGGCCCCAGCACCGGACCCGGACCCAGCCCTGGACCCGGCTCAGGACCCAGCCCCAGCCCCGGCCCGGACCAGGCCCCAGCCCCGGACCCAGCCCCGGACCCGGCTCAGGACCCAGCCCCGGCCCGGCTCCGGCTCCGGCTCCGGCAGCATCGTCGGGTCGGGTGTGGGACCCTCGACCGGTGGGCCTGATGTCCGGAAAGCGGCATTCAGCGGAGTTGGCGGGGCCGCTGCTCTGGGTGGCGCCGACGCTGGTCACCCTGGTCGCCGGGTGCTACGGCGTCGGCCGGGCTCAGCTGTGGCGTGACGAGCTGGCCACCTGGAGCGCGAGCACCCGGCCCGCGGGAGACCTGCTCCGGCTCACCGGCACCGTCGACGCCTCGACCGGGCCGTACTACCTGCTGATGCATGCCTGGACGGGGCTCTTCGGCGACTCCCTGCCGGCGCTGCGGCTGCCCTCGGCGCTGGCCATGGCCGGGGCGGCCGGCCTCACCGCCGTACTCGGTCGGCGGTTGTTCGGGACACCCGCCGGGCTGCTCGCCGGCCTACTCTTCGCGGTCCTCCCCGGCACCTCCCGGTACGCGCAGGAGGCCCGGCCGTACGCGATGGTGACCCTCTTCGCCGTGCTGGCCACCGTGCTGCTGGTCCGCGCGCTGGACCACCCGGGCTGGTTGCGCTGGTCCGGCTACGCCGTTGCCGTCGCCGGGCTCGGCCTGGCACACCTGCTCGCCCTCAGTCTGCTCGCCGCGCACGCCGTGGTGGTGCTGGTCGCCTGGGCCCTCGGCCGCCCGGCGGCCGGCCTCGCCCGCCCGCCGAACGGTTCGGCCGCGAACCCACCGGCCGACGGACCAAGCGGCGACGAACCGGCCACCGGTCAACCGGCTGCCACGGGAGCGACCACCACCACACCATCCACCGATCGACGGGACCGGCGGTTGCTGCGGTGGGCGCTGGCCGGGCTGGCCGCGGTGGTGGCGCTGACGCCGCTGCTGGTCACCGCGCAGGGTCAGCGGTCCCACCAGCTCGACTGGGTCGCCCCGGCCCGACCGGCGGATCTGGCGGCGTTGCCGGGCGGCCTGGCACAGAGCGGCGTGGTGGGGGGACTGCTGGTCGGGCTCGCCGCGCTCGGGGCGGCCCGGTCGGGGCGGCGCGGTCTGCTCCCCGGCGTCTGCGCGCTGCTGCCTGTGCTGCTGCTCTTCGTCGCCGCACTGGCCGTACCCCTCTGGGTACCGCGTTACCTGTTCTTCACGGTGCCCTTCGGCTGTCTGCTCGCCGGCGCCGCCCTGGCCGGACCGCCGGCAACGGCGGCCCGGACGGGGGTGGGGCCGGTACCGGTGGGGGCGGTAGGGGCGGGGCTGGCGGTGGTGGTGCTGGCCGGGCTGCTCGGAATGCCCGACCAGCTCGCGGTACGACAGAGCCACGGCTGGCCGCGCAGCGCGACCGTCGACTACCGGGGGGCGGCGGCGGTGATCGCCGCCGGACAGCGGCCCGGCGACGCGGTGGTCTACTCGCCCCGGGACGGTTGGCTCTTCCTCGACCTCGGGATCGACTACCAGCTTGCCCGCGTGGCCAACGACCCGCCGGCCGACGGACCCGCCGCAGCGACCCACCCCCGGGACGTGCTGGTCACCCGGGACCGGCGGGACCGGGCCGACCTGTGGGTCAGCGAGTGCCCCCGGCCGGCCGAGTGCCTGGCCGGCGTCGATCGGGTCTGGCTGGTGGTCGCCGGGCGTCACGACGACCCGCTCGCCGCCGTACCCGGTGTCAAGGGCGACGCGCTGCGGGCCGGGTTCACCGCCGACCAGGTCCGGCCCCGGCCGGGGGTGACCGTGGCGCTGCTCGTGCGCCGGGGCTGAGCAGCGCCACCACGATCCGGCCCTCGTGGGTCGCGCTGCTCACCTTCGTCCGGGCGTCACCGTGACGCCACCGATGGACCCGGCTCAGGCCTTGGCCAGCGGGACCACCAGCACGGCTTCGGTGCCACCGGCCGCACCGTCGCGCAGCTCGATGCTGCCGCGCAGTTCCCCGGTGACCAACGCCCGGACGATCTGCAGCCCGAGCCGTCCGCCCCGATCGGCGTCGAACTCGGCCGGCAGGCCCCGCCCGTTGTCGGTCACCGAGACGTGCAGCTGCTTGCGGAGCCGGTGCGCCGAGACGACCACTTCCGGCCGGGCCTCCGGCTCCGGCGCGTCGACGCCCTCCTCGGCCGGTGGGAAGCCGTGCTCGACGGCGTTGAGCAGCAGCTCGTTGAGGACCATCACCAGCGAGGTGGCGATCTCGGCGGGCAGCACCCCGAAGCTGCCGGTACGCCGCATCCCGACGCTGACCTCGGTCGCGGCCACCTCGGTCGCCGCGCTCGCCACCCGGTCGACGATGCCGTCGAACTCGACCGCCTCGTCGCTGGACATGGAGAGCGTCTCGTGCACCAGGGCGATGGAGGCGACCCGGCGTACCGACTCCTCCAGGGCTACCCGGGCCTCCGGCATGGAGACCCGGCGGGCCTGGAGGCGCAGCAGCGCGGCGACGGTCTGGAGGTTGTTCTTCACCCGGTGGTGGATCTCCCGGATGGTGGCGTCCTTGGTGATCAGGGCGCGGTCGCGGCGGCGTACCTCGGTGATGTCGCGGACCAGGACCAGCGCGCCGATCGGCACCCCGGCGGGCATCAGCGGGAGGGCCCGGGTGAGCATGGTCGCCCCCCGGGCGTCGATCTCCCGGCGGGGCGGGCCCTCACCGCGCAGCGCGGCGAGGATGCCGTTCGCCGCCTCGGTGCCGTCGAGGGGGTCGCTGGCCAGCCTGCGGTGCAGCTTGGCCAGGTCCTCCCCCACCAGGTGGGAGGCATAGCCCAACCGCCGGTACGCCGACTGCGCGTTCGGGCTGGCGTAGGTGACCTTGCCGCCCGCGTCCAGACGGACCAGACCGTCGCCGACCCGGGGCGCCGAGGTGGTCTCGCCCGGGTGCCGGGGCGGCGGGAAGGTGCCGTCGGCGATCATCTGGGCCAGGTCGTCGGCGGTGGTGAGGTAGTTCAGCTCCAGCTGACTGGGGGTGCGGGCGGTGGAGAGGTTGGTGTCCCGACCGACCACCGCGATCACCTCACCGGCCTCCCCCTCGGCGGTACGCAGCCGGACCGGGATCGCCTCGTGCCGGGCCGGCACGTCGCCGTACCAGACCGGGTCGCCCTCCCGCCAGATCCGGCCCTGCCGGTACGCCACCTCCAGGTGGGCCACCTCCGGCCCGCCGACGATCCGCCCCACCTGGTCGTCCAGGTACGCGGTCGGGGCGGTCGTCGGCCGGACCTGGGCGACGCAGAGGAACGTCCCGTCGTCGTCCACCGGCACCCACAGCAGCAGGTCGGCGAAGGACAGGTCGGACAGCAGCTGCCAGTCGCCGGCGATCCGGTGCAGGTGGTCGATGTCGGCCGGGCGGAGCTGGGTGTGCTCCTCGGCGAGGTCGCGCAGCGTGGACACGAGACACAGCGTGCCACGCCCACCCGGGCGGCGTCCCGCTGGCCGGCTCGGGTCACATCGTCGCGGTGACCTTCTTCAGGCCGCGCGGGGCGTCCGGGTCCTCGCCCCGGGCCAGCGCCAGGGCGAGCGCGAGGCGCTGCAACGGCAGGATGTCCAGCAGCGGGGCGTACCGCTCGTCGACCTCGGGCACGGCCATCCGGGTGGCCCCCTCGACCTCGGCCGAGCCGACCACCACCACGTCGGCACGGCGTTCACCGAGCCGGGGCAGCACCTCCCCCATGGACCGGCCACCGGGGCCGGAGCCGACCACGGCCAGCACCGGCACGTCCGGGTCGGTCATCGCGAGCGGTCCGTGCAGCAGGTCCGCGCCGGAAAAGGCCAGCGCCGGCAGGTACGACGTCTCCATCAGCTTCAGCGCCGCCTCCCGGGCGGTCGGGTACGCGTACCCCCGGCCGGTGGTGACGAGCTGGCCGGCGAACCGGTAGCGCGGGGCGAGTTGGGCCGGGGTGGGGTCGGCCAGGGTGCGTTCGGCCAGCTCGGGCAGGCGTTCCAGGGCGACCCGCTGGTCGGCCGGCAGCCCGCCGTCGCCGGCCCGCATCCCCTCCACCAGCAGCAGCAGGGCGAGCAGCTCGGCGGTGTACGTCTTCGTCGCGGCGACCGCCCGCTCGTGCCCGGCGGCGATGTCGACGCCCAGCTCGGCGGTCTGCGCCAGCGGCGAGTCGGGGGCGTTGGTGACCGCCAGGGTGAGTGCGCCGGAGGCACGGGCGGTACGCAGCACCTCGGTGAGGTCGGGTGAGCCCCCGCTCTGGCTGACCCCGACGACCAGCGCGTCGGAGAGGTCGGGACGGGCCCCGTACACGGTGACCGCGCTCGGCGAGGCGAGCCCGGCGGGCAGGCCGAGCCGGATCTCGGTGAGGTACGCCCCGTAGAGAGCGGCGTGGTCGGAGGTGCCCCGGGCGGTGAAGACCACGTGCCGGGGGCGGCGTTCCGCGACGACCGCCGCGACCCTGGCGATAGCCCCGGCGTGCTCGGCGGAGAGCAGCCGCGCGTAACCGGCCGGCTGCTCGTCGATGTCGGCGGCCATCCCGGCCCCTGGACGTGTCACGGAAGCTCCCCTCGATTGCGCGATCGCCGCGCGTTTCATGTTCAGTCTTGCACGATTGAGCCCACTTCAACAATCTATCGAGCACTAACGCGCAGCAGATCCGCGCCTCTTGCCGGCATCCCCTACGCTTGCTCAGCCCCTGGCAACCCCCTGCGAGCGAAAGGCCGACGTGTCGGAGGACCCACCTGCGCTGACCGCGGCGGAGGAGCTAGCCCTCGCCCGGCTGGCACTCGACGAGGGCGACCTGACCCACGCCGCCGACCACCTCGCCGCCGCGCTGGTGCTGGCGCCGACCCTGCCCGACACGCACGAGACGCTCACCCGGATCGCCGCCGCCTCCGGCGGGGACCTCGACCTCTTCCCCCTCGGCCACCGCGCACACGTCGGGGCCGTCGTCGCCCGCGCCCACCTGCTCGCCGCCGCCGGTCGCCCGGCCGAAGGGCTGGACCTGCTGGTCGCCGCCACCGGCCACGCCCCCGGCGTCGACTGGGCCGGGGTGCCCTGGGTGACCGCCCCCGAACTGGCCGAACGGCTCGACCCGGACCGCTGCGCCCGGATCCTGATGCAGGTCTGCGCCGCGGTGCCCGACCCGGTGCCCCGGATCGGCCGGGCGCCCCTGCGGCCGTACCTCACGCTGGCCCAGCACGCGGTCGCCGCGCACCCCCGGCACGCCCTCCTGCTCGGCGCGGCGTCCGCGCTGGCCCGGCGACTCGGCGAGGTCACCCTCGCGGTCACCTGGGCCAGCCGGGGAGTACGCGTGACGCCGTCCAAACTCGGCGAGGTCTGGCTCGGGTACGCCTACCGCAGCGCCGGACGGGCCCGGGAGGCCCTGGCCGCCCTGGAACGGGCCGTCGCGCACGATCCCGACGACCTCGCCGTGTACGCGGACATCGCCGGCACCCTGGCCGACAACGGCCGACTCGACCAGGCCCTCGACTGGATCGACCGGGCCCTGGCCCGCGACCCGAACTTCGACTGCGCGGTGCACACCGCGCACCGGCTGCGTTTCCTGCGCGACGGCGACGTGGCCCACCTGGTCGCCCTCGCCGACTTCACCCGGGACCACCCCGACGACAGCCACGAGCACACCGACCTCGCCGAGTCCTGCCGGGGACGCCCCTGGCTGGGGCAGGTCACCCCGGCCACCGGCGCGATGGTCGACGCGCTGCGCCGCGCGCTCGCCGCCGACGGCCTCCCCGACGCGGCGGTACGCCTCGACACGCTGGAACCGCCGAGCGCGATGCGCACCGTCACCGCCGCCGTGCCCGGCCTCTACGTCGAGGTCGTCGGGGTGGCCGACCCCGACCCGCGCGAGCCGCGCCGGGCGACCGACTGCCAACTCTGGCGCTACGAGGGCACCACCGCCGCGCCGATCCTGCCGGCCCCGTCCACCGCCGCCGCCGACCGGGTACGCCAACTCGCCCACCCCGCCTGGCCACACCCGCCGGCCGCGTACGACGCGGCGGTCGGGCTGGCCACCCTGGAACTGGCCGACCTGCTGGGCCTGCTGGTGCATCCGCCCGAGGCGCCACCCACCGCGCTGGGCCGGGTGCTCACCGGCCAGGACCCGTCCCTCTGGGTCCGCTGCGTGCAGGTCTGGGCCTGCCTCGGCCTGCTGCACCACCGCACCGACGAGCCGTGGGCGACCTCGACCCGCCGTCGGGTGCTTGTGGAACTGATCTGGGGCGTCGAGGACTGGATCACCGAGGCGGCACTGTTCGCCCTGGTCACCGCCGCCTGGGTGGACCCGACGATCCGCCCCGACGTGGCCGGGCTGGTGGCCGAGCGCCTCGCCGACGTGGCGACCGTCGCGCAGGGCCGGCGGGTGCCGATCGCCATCTCCCTGGCCCACCTGGCGCTGGCCACCCCGACCGTGGACCCCGCCACCACCGCGCTGGCCCACCGGCTCCTCGCCACCCCGGCCCGGACCCGTCGGACCGGGCGACTGGCCCGCGCCTGGCGTCGCCTCACCGCCCCGTTCCGCCGCCGCTGACAGCCCTTCCCTCCCCCGGCTCACGGGTCGGAACGGCGCGCGGCCGGTCCGCGCCCTGGGTGGGGGGCGAACCGGCCGCGCCGGACGGGGTCGGGTGAGGTCGGGTCAGGTGGGGTGGGACGGGGTGGGACGGAGCGGGGTCAGGAGACCGGGGCCTTGCCGAGGGCGATCTCGGCCTGCTCCTCGGGCGTGGCCTGCGGCGGTGGGACGTCGTTCGCCGTACGGAGCGGGATCTCCTTGATGAACCAGGCGAGCACCGGCACCGAGATGGCGATGACCATCGCCCAGAAGAAGACGTTCGAGATGGCGTCCGAGAGACCGCCGAGCACCGCCTCGCGCAGCGGGGCCGGCAACTCCTTGAGCTTCTCCAGATCGGTCCCCCGGCCCTCACCGGAGCCGCCGCCGAACGCGCTACCGGCAGCCGAGCCGGCGAGCTGGTTGGCGAAGATGGCGCCGAAGAGCGAGATGCCGAACGAGCCGCCGATGGAGCGGAAGAAGGTGGCCGCGCCGCTGGCCGCACCGAGGTCCTTCTGCTCGACGCTGTTCTGCGCGATCAGCATCGAGGTCTGCATCAGGAAGCCCATGCCGGCGCCGAGGATCAGCATGTAGAGCGACGACTCGACCTTGCCGGTGTCGACCTCCAGCCGGGACAGCAGCGCCATGCCGAGGGCCATCAACACACCACCGGCGATCGGGTACATCCGGTAGCGACCGGTCTTGGTGATGGCCCGGCCGATCACCAGGGACACCACCAGCATGCCGAACATCATCGGGAGCAGGAGCAGGCCGCTGTTGGTGGCCGACGCGCCCTGCACGGTCTGCTGGTAGAGCGGCAGGAAGTTCATCGCGCCGAACATCGCGAAGCCGAGCAGGAAGCCGATCGCCGAGATCAGCGTGAAGTTGCGGTTGGCGAAGAGGCCGAGCGGCAGGATCGGCTCGGCGACCCGGTGCTCGACGAAACCGAAGGCCAGCAGGCTGAGCAGTGCCAGCACGGCGAGGCCGAGGATCTGCGGGGAGCCCCAGTCGTACTCGTTGCCGCCCCAGGTGGTGACCAGGACGATCGCGGTGATCCCGACGGAGAGCAGCGCCGCGCCCAGCCAGTCGATCTTGTGCTCGGTCCGGTACTTCGGCAGGTGCATGGTGGTGGCCAGGATCAGCAGCGCGAGGCCACCGAGGGGCAGATTGACGTAGAACGCCCAGCGCCAGGAGAGGTTGTCGGTGATGAACCCGCCGACCAGCGGGCCGGCGACCATGGCGATCGCCATGATGCCGGCGATCATGCCCTGGTAACGGCCCCGCTCGCGGGGTGGCACCAGGTCACCGATGATCGCCATCACGCCGACCATCAGGCCACCCGCACCGAGGCCCTGCACGGCCCGGAACGCGATCAGCTCGACCATCCCGTTGCCGGTGCCGCCCAGCAGTTCCGAACCGGACATGCCGCAGAGCGCCGACCCGATCAGGAAGATGACCACCGAGGTCAGGAACACCGCCTTACGGCCGTACAGGTCGCCGAGCTTGCCCCAGATCGGGGTGGAGACGGTGGTGCCCAGCACGTACGCGGTGACCACCCAGGTGAAGTGGTTGACGCCGCCGAACTCGCTGACGATCCGCGGCAGCGCGGTGCTGACGATCATGTTGTCGAGCATCGCGAGCATCATCGCGATCATCAGGCCGAACAGCACCACCCTGATGTTGGGTCTCGCCGTCGCCTGGGTTTCCTGAGTCATCGGTAAGCTCTCCCGGAGATCTGTCGCACTTACTTGCCGCCCGGCTAGTCACCTTACTAGCCGCACGGTAAGTTGGGCAGCAGGACCCGTCAAGTGAATTGGGTGGTACAGGTGAGTCAGAGCACAGGCGGCACACGGGAACGCATCCAGGCCGTCGCGCTGGAGCTCTTCACCGAACAGGGGTACGAGAAGACCTCACTCAGGGAGATCTCCGAACGACTCGGGGTGACCAAGGCCGCCCTCTACTACCACTTCAAGAGCAAGGAAGAGATCGTCAACAGCTACGTGGAGGACCGGCTGCACCGGATGGACGAGCTGATCGACTGGGCCCGCGACCAACCGGCTACCCTGGCCACCCGACGGGCCCTGGTCAGCCAGTACGCCGACACGATGTTCGCCACGGAGCAACCCTCGGTGATGCGCTTCTTCGAGCAGAACCAGACGGTGCTCAAGAGCCTCGCCGCCGGCCAGCAGATGCGCGAACGGATGTTCCGGCTGGCCGACGCGATCTGCCTGGGCGACGACTCACCCCGGGCGCAACTCCGGGCGACGCTGGTCCTGTTCGCCGTGCACAGCAGTTGGTTCGCCATCCGGACTCCGGACATCACCGACGACGAGCGCAAGACGCTCGCCCTCGAGGTGGCCGACGAGCTGCTGGTCGGCATCGACAAGTAGGCGGGCCGCACGGGTCAGACCGGGCTGGTGGGCAGGTCCCGACGCAGGCCGAGCAGGTCGACGCCCGGCAGCGGCGACCAGTCCCGTTCCGGGGTACGGACGAAGCCGAGCCCCGCGTAGAGCCGGTGGGCGGCGTCGGCGAGCCCGCTGCGCACGCAGATGACCACCGCCGCGCAGCCCTGTTCGGCGGCTCGGGACAGGCAGGCCCGGACCAGCGCCGCACCCGCGCCCCGCCCCTGGGCGGCCGGGTCCACCGCCAGCATCCGGAACTCCGCCTCGCCCGGCCCGGACAACTCCGCGTACGGGCTGCCGGGCAGCACGAAGGTGACCGAGCCGAGGACCGCGCCGGTCACCGCGTCGACGGCGACCAGGATCTCGCCGTTCTCCGCCCGGCTGGCCACGTCGGCCAGCACCTCGCCGTAGCCGTTCTCGCCCTTGAGCTGACCGTCGGCCTCGTAGGCGGCGACGGTCAGCCGGGCCACCGCCGCGAACTCGGCCGGTACGGCCCGCCGGACCAGCAGCCCGGCCGACCGGTCACCGGGGATCAACCGATCACCGCGATCAGGTCACCGTCCTGCACCACGTCGCCCTCGTTGACGGCGAGCTGCTCGACCACGCCATCGGACTCGGCGACGACCGGGATCTCCATCTTCATCGACTCCAGGATCACCAACGTGTCTCCCTCGGACACGGTGTCCCCGGTCGACGCCACGACCTTCCACACGTTGGCCACCATCTCGGCGCGGATCTCCTCGGCCATCACGGCCCTCCCTCTCCACCGGGTGTGTCTGCGTTCGGTATCCAATCACGTACCGGCCCTGCACGGGGGTGGAGCGGCCTGACCCGTCCCGGTCACGCCACCCGAGGGCGGGCCAGGCCCCGGCCGGAGGCGACCCGGCGGCGAGGGTCGGTTCAGGTGCCGCTGCCGCCCCGGCGCACGACGGCGGACGCCGGCCGCACTAGCATCATCGGGTCGGACCCCGACGCCGGGAGGACCGGTGGCGTGCACCGGCGCCGAGGGTCGCCGCAGCAGGGGTCGGACCCATCACGAGGAGGTCAGCATGGCGAAGAAGGCCCGCAAGAAGAAGGCCCGCAAGAAGAGCAGCGCGAACCACGGCAAGCGCCCCAACTCCTGAGTCGTCCCGGCGGGCATCCGCCGCGACGCCAGGTCCGGCCCGGAGCCGGACAGACCGGTGGCCCGGGTCGACTCGACCCGGGCCACCGTCGTGGATCCGTGCGTCACTCGACGAGTTCGCGCGTCAGTCCGCGAACTCGTGTGTCACTCGGCGAGTTCTCGCGACTCGCTGGCCTCGAAGACCACCAACTCGGTGAGGCGTACCCGCAGCCGCTCGCGCAGCTGGTCGGGGGCGGTCTCGTTGCCGCAGCACCGGGCCACCAGCGCCCGCACCTCCTGCTCGATGCCGTACTCCCGCAGGCAGGGCCCGCACTCGTCCAGGTGGTAACGGATCAGCGAGCGCCGTTCCTCGGCGCACTCCAGGTCCAGGTAGAGGTAGACCTCCGCGAGCACTTCCCGGCAGTCCGTCTCGTGCGGCTTTCCACAGCTCACGTCACACCTCCCGGCTGGCAGCGGCGGTCGAGCCCTTCGGGGACTGCGCGGCGCTGAAGCCACGCTCGGCGGCGTACCGCTCGAGCAGCTTGCGCAGATTGCGACGCCCACGGTGCAGCCGGGACATCACGGTGCCGATCGGCGTGCCCATGATGTCGGCGACCTCCTTGTACGAGAAGCCTTCGACATCGGTCAGGTAGACGGCCAGGCGGAACTCCTCCGGCAACTGCTGGAGCGCCTCCTTGACGTCGCTGTCCGGCAGCCGGTCCAGCGCCTCGGTCTCGGCCGACCGCAACCCGCTGGAGGTGTGCGACTCGGCCTCGGCGAGCTGCCAGTCGGTGATCTCCTCGGTGGGCGCCTGAATAGGCTGGCGCTGCCGTTTGCGATAGGAGTTGATGTAGGTGTTGGTCAGGATCCGGTAGAGCCAGGCCTTCAGGTTCGTGCCCTGCTCGAACTGGTGGAAAGCGGCGTACGCCTTCAGGTATGTCTCCTGGACCAGGTCCTCGGCATCGGCCGGGTTGCGCGTCATCCGCAGCCCGGCAGCGTAGAGCTGATCGACGAAGGGCATCGCGTCCCGCTCGAAGCGGGCCCTGCGCTCGTCCGTCTTCTCGGTGGTCAACCGCACATCCCCTCGCGTCGGATGCTGTCCCGCCGAGGATACGCGGACGAACCCGTCCGCAGCTTCGGTTCTGCCGGGTGTGCCGGTGCTCACCACCCCGGGGGCGGCCCCCACCGCCGGCCAGTCCGGGCCGTCCAGCAGCCGTCTGAGCTGCCGCGCGTCCCGCTCGTCCCGCTCCCGGCTCCGCGTCTCGGTCGGCACCGGTCACCCCCCTCGCCAGATTCCTCGTCCGGGAGTCGTAACGCCCGACCACGGGCCGGACATTCCACCGGCCTCCCGCTCCTGGTCCCGGCCAACCGGTCGGCTACCGGGGGGCTGGGACCAGGAAGGGCCTGGGAGGGACGGTCCCGACCGCCCGAACCGGAAGGCCGACACCATCGGATGCAACGACGGGTCCGCCGAGGCGGAAACGGGTGGTCACCGGCCCGACCGACGCGCGGACGCGGCGGTTCACTGCGCCCACCGGTGTCGACGCAGCCAGGTGACCACCGCGTCGGCCACGCCGGCCGGGTCCTGGCGCAGGTCGTGACGTTCACCACGGCGCACCACCACCTCGACCGGGCCGCCTGCGGTCGGCACCCCGAAGGGGTCCCGGTCGCCGTTGACGACCAGCGTCGGCAGCCCGGTGGCCAACTCGGCGGCCCGGGAACGCTCCGGCCGGCCGGGCGGGTGCAGCGGGAAGGCCAGCGCGACCACCCCGACCGCACCCACCGCGCGGGCCGTCCGGCAGGCCACCCGGGCGCCGCTGGACCGCCCGCCGACCAGCAGGGGCAGCTCGGGGTGTCGGCTCCGCAGCACGGTCAGCACCGCCGCCCACGCCTCGTCCAGGTGCCCGGCCGGGGCCGGGGCCCGCCGGCCGGCCACCCGGTAGGGCTGGGTCACCCGGGCCACCGCCACCCCGGCGCCGCGGGCGGCGTCGCGCAGGGCGAGCAGGTCCGGCGCGTCCACCGCGCCGCCGGCACCGTGCCCGAGCACGAGCAGGGACGTCGGGGGACCGACCGGCAGGTCGGTGTCGACCCGGGCCGGGCCACGTGGGGTGTCGAGCTGCGCGAGGTGCGGCACCCGGCCATTCTGCGCCGCCGCCCCCGGACGGCCGGAAAGCCACCCGCCCGGATCGAACGGCCACCGTCCAGGACAGGAAGCCGGACTGGAAGGCCGCCGCCCAGACGCGGAAGCCCCGTACCAGCAGCAAAGGCCGCTACCCGGGACACACGCGACAGACCGGACCGGAGGACCGGACCGGGCGGGTCAGCTCAGCGGCACCAGGGTGAGTAGCCGGTCCCGCACCGGTGGGCCGGCGTCGTCGGCGGCGTCGGGATCGGACTCGACCTCGCCGCGCCAGGCCACCAGCATGGCCCGGCGCTCGCGCGGCGTGGTGCCGCCCCACACCCCGTGGGTGTCGCCCACCTCCAACGCCCAGGCCAGACAGGAGCCCTGGACGTCACAACTGCGGCAGAGCGAGACCGCCGCGTCGGCCGGTTCGTTGGGCGCCGGAAAAAACGTCTCCGGGTCCACGCTCTGGCAGGTTCCTCTGGTCCGCCAGGCATCGTCGGAACGGCGGTCCCGCAACGCCCTCAGTAGTCGCGGATCTCGCCGTGCGGCGGCAACCTCGTGCGGACGTGGCATACGCGCCCGGGTCATCACACCCACCTCCCCCGTGGGACCGGCAAGATCGACGGGCGTCGTTCACACTGCGCGAAGACGCTCCCAGTGCCAGCGCTGTGTTCTATCGCACTGTTGGCTACGGGGACAAGGGGTCTGCCGGAAAGATGGCCAAAAATCCGAGCGACGTTTCGCCCGGAACTCTGGCAATTCGTGCGCGACAATGTCGCCAATCACGTCAGAACAGCGTGCTCTCCCCGTGGGAGCGTTCCCGTTCCGGAGGTACCCGCGCGATCAGCCCCGGGCCGTCGTTGCGGACATCGCCCACCGCCGGCCCGACCGGACGGATCTCCAGCCCGGCGAGCCACTGCGACGTCGGCGGGACGAGCAGCGCCGCCGGATCGTCGACCGGGGCCAACCAGTCCGCCCAGCGGTCCCGGGGCAGGAGCAACGGCATCCGGTCGTGCACCTCGGCCAGCTCACCCACCGCCGCCGTGGTGAGCACGCTGAAGGTGAGCAACGTCTCCCACCGGGACCAGATGCCGGCCAACGCCAGCACCGCACCGTCACGTGGGGTCATGAAGTACGGCTGCTTGCCGCCACCGGCCCGGCGCACCCACTCGTACCAGCCGTCGGCCGGGACCAGGCAGCGCCGACGGGCGAACGGCACGGCGTACGCCCGGCTGGTGGCGACCGTCTCGGCCCGCGCGTTGATCATGCGAGCCGCCCCGGCCGCCGAGGACGCCCAGTGCGGCACCAGGCCCCAGCGGCCGACCGAGAGCACCCGGGAACCGTCGGGGTCGACCCGGACCACCGGCACCGGATCGGTCGGCGCGACGTTGTGGGCGGGCCCGAGCCGGCCGTCGGTGTCGTCGTACGACTCGAAGACGGCGCTCAGCTCCCCCGCGCCCCGGGTCGTCGCGTACCTGCCGCACATGGCGCACACGCTAACGCTCCACGCCGCCGACGGCTGTCCCGCCAACCGGGAGTCGGCCCGACAGCCGGCTCGAAGTCGTCGTCGGATTGGCAGAATGTGATCGTGGGAAACCCGACCGCCACCCGTGCGCAACAGCCCTGGACCGCACCGACCGCCAGTGACCCGGTCACGGCGACGCTGCGCCTGCCCGGCTCCAAGTCGATGACCGCCCGAGCCCTGGTGCTCAGCGCGCTGGCCGGTGGCCCCTCGACACTGCACGGACCGCTGCGGGCCCGGGACACCGAGCTGATGGCGGGTGGGCTGCGCGCGATGGGTGCGCACGTGTCGGTCTCCGACGACGAGCGCTGGCTGGTCCGGCCGCACCGGCTGGTCGGCCCGGCCCACGTCGACGTGGGCCTCGCCGGCACGGTGATGCGGTTCGTCCCGCCGGTCGCCGGCCTCGCCGAGGGGCGGGTCACCTTCGACGGCGACCCGCAGGCCCGGGTCCGGCCGCTCGGCCCGCTGATCGGTGCGCTGCGCTCGCTCGGGGTCCGGATCGACACGCCGGACGCCGGCAGCCTGCCCCTGGTGGTGCAGGGCGGCGGTCGGGTCGCCGGCGGCGAGGTGGTGATCGACGCCTCCGCCTCCAGCCAGCTCGTCTCCGGCCTGCTGCTCGCCGGGGCGCGCTTCGACCGGGGCGTGGTGGTCCGGCACGAGGGCCCGCCGGTGCCGTCCGCCCCGCACCTGCGGATGACGGTGCAGATGCTGCGGGCCGCCGGGGCGGCCGTCGACGACAGCGTCGCCGATGTCTGGGTGGTCGAGCCGGGGCCGCTCGCCGGTCGGGGCTGGGAGATCGAGCCCGACCTCTCCGGCGCGGTGCCCTTCTTCGCCGCCGCCCTGGTCACCGGAGGTGAGGTGACGTTGCAGGGCTGGCCGCACAGCAGCGTCCAGCCGGTCGAGCAGCTCCGTTCGCTGCTGCACCGGATGGGCGGTGAGGTGAGCCTGACCACCGGCGGGTTGACCGTCCGGGGCACCGGCACGGTGCACGGCCTGACCGCCGACCTGTCCGACGTCAGCGAACTGACCCCGGCGCTGACCGCGCTGGCCCTGCTGGCCGACTCGCCGTCGACCTTCACCGGGGTCGGGCACATCCGGGGGCACGAGACCGACCGGATCGCCGCGCTGGCCCGCGAGTTCACCGCGCTGGGCGCCGACCTGAGCGAGACCGACGACGGGCTGGAGATCCGGCCCCGACCGCTGCGCGGCGGCCCCTTCCGCACCTACGCCGATCACCGGATGGCGCACGCCGCCGCGGTGGCCGGGCTCGCCGTGCCGGGCGTCGAGGTGGACGACGTGGCGTGTACCTCGAAGACCATGCCGGAGTTCCCGGCACTATGGTCGGCGATGGTGACCGGCAAGAGCTGACGGCGGAGGGGGCAGGTCCTGACGACCAAGCGACGGGAGTACGACGAGGACGACGTACGGGTCCGGCCCGGCCGGTCCTCACGTCCGCGTACCCGGACCCGCCCCCGGCACGACGACGCGGTGGACGGGTTCGTGATCGCCGTCGACCGGGGCCGGTACACCTGCGTGTTCCCCGAGGCCCCCGACGATGCCGCGATCACCGCGATGCGGGCCCGCGAGCTGGGCCGCAAGTCGGTGGTGGTCGGCGACCGGGTGGGCCTGGTCGGAGACGTCTCCGGCGCGGACGGGGCGCTGGCCCGGATCGTCCGGATCGCCGAACGGCGCTCGGTGCTGCGACGCACCGCCGACGACGACGAGAACACCGCCGAGGGGCGACAGGAACGGGTGGTGGTCGCCAATGCCGACCAACTGGTGATCGTCAGCGCGCTGGCCGACCCGCCGCCCCGGACCGGGTTCATCGACCGCTGCCTGGTCGCCGCGTACGACGCCGGCATCGAGCCGTTGCTCTGCCTGACCAAGGCCGATCTGGCCGGCCCGGACCAGGTGGTCGGCTACTACGCCGAGCTGGAACTGCCGTACGTGCTGGTCCGGCCGGACTCCGACCTGGACGCGCTGCGCGCCCTGCTCGCCGGCCGGGTGTCGGTCCTGGTGGGGCACTCCGGGGTGGGCAAGTCGACGCTGGTCAACCGGCTTGTGCCGGACGCGCTCCGGGCCGTCGGTGTGGTCAGCGCGATCGGCCGGGGCCGACACACCTCGACCAGCGCGGTGGCGTTGCGGCTGCCGCGCACCCCGGACGCCGACGGCGACCCGGGTTGGATCGTGGACACCCCGGGGGTACGCAGCTTCGGGCTGGCCCACGTCTCGGCGGAGAGCCTGCTGCACGGCTTCCCCGATCTGGTGGAGGGGACGGTGGACTGTCCCCCGAACTGCCCGCACACCCCGGACGAGGCGGACTGCGCCCTGGACGCCTGGGTGGCCGCCGGCAAGGCCGACTCGCGCCGGCTGGCCTCGTACCGTCGGCTGCTGGCCTCCCGGTCCGGCGACGGCGACCCCCGCGAACCCGAACGCAACCCCGGCGACCCCCTAGCCGGCTCATGACTCGGAAGTAGACCCACTTCCTCCCGATCAGAGCCGCTCCGCATAGCGGAGTACCCAGGACCAACCCACCCTTCCCCTCCCCTCCCCGCTGCCCCACCCCACCCCACCCCGGCCTGCCCCACCCCGCCCCGGTCTGCCCCGCCCCGGTCTGCCCCGCCCTGGTCTGCCCCGCCCTGGTGATCAAGAGGTTTACGTCACGGTGGCCGACGCTGATGACGCAAACTTCTTGATCACCGGGGCGGGGCGGGCCGAGGCGGGGGTGGGAGCGGGGGGGTGGGAGCGGGGGGTGGGGGTGGGGGGTGGGGGTGGGGGGTGGGGGTGGGGTGGGTACGGTTTCGGTGTGGTTGGGGTCGTTGACGACATTGCTCTTGCGCACCGGCTCGCGGACGCCGCCGATGCCATCTCGATGGCCCGGTTCCGGGCACTGGACCTGCGGGTGACGGCCAAGCCGGACCTGACTCCCGTCTCCGACGCGGACACCTCGGTGGAGCGGGAGATCCGGGCGCTGCTGGCCACCCACCGGCCGGGCGACGGGCTGCTCGGCGAGGAGTACGGCGAGCAGCCGGCGACCGGCCCGGACGGTCGGCGTTGGGTGATCGACCCCATCGACGGCACCAAGAACTTCGTCCGGGGCGTCCCGGTCTGGGCCACCCTGATCGCGTTGCTGGAAGGGGACCGGCCGGTTGCCGGCCTGGTCTCCGCCCCGGCGCTGGGCCGGCGCTGGTGGGGCGCTCCCGGCGTGGGCGCGTACGCCGGCCCGGACGCCAGCTCCGGCGTACCGATCCGGGTCTCCGGGGTGGGCGACCTCGCCGACGCCAGCTTCTGCTACTCCTCGCTGACCGGCTGGGAGGCGGCCGGCCGGCTGGACCCGGTGCTCCAGTTGATGCGGGACACCTGGCGCAGCCGCGCGTACGGCGACTTCTACGGCTACATGTTGCTGGCCGAGGGGGCACTGGACGTGATGGTGGAGCCGGAGTTGTCGCTCTGGGACGTCGCCGCGCTGGTGCCGATCGTGACCGCCGCCGGGGGCACCATGACCACTCTGGAGGGCATCCCCGCCCCTGGTGGGACGGTCTCCGGTGAGATCAGCGCGATCGCCACCAACGGGCCGCTGCACGCCGACGTCCTGTCCCGGCTGGGTCAGCCAACCGCGCGCTGAACCCACACGACCCTCTATCCTCGCCAGGTGGTGTCCTCCGGTTGGTGCTTCCTCGCGGCGATGATCGTCGCGTACGGCTTCGCCAACATGCTCCAGTCGGTCGCCGCCGCCCGGACGACCGTGCACCACACCTTCGACCCGGGTCTGCTGCTGCGGCTGGCCGGGCACCGGACGTACCTGATCGGGCTGTTCTGCCAGGTGACCGGCTTCGTGCTGGCCTTCCTGGCCCGCCGTGACCTGCCGTTGTTCCTGGTCCAGGCCAGTGTGGCGGCGGGTCTGGGGGTGACCGCCCTGCTCGGCGTGGTGGTGCTCAAGTGGCGGCTGCCCGCCGCCGAGGTGGCGCTGCTGGTGCTGCTCTTCGCCGGGATCAGCGCGCTGGTGCTCTCCGCCCAGCCGGCCCCCTCGAAAGGGCTCGGCACCGCCGGCCTGATCGCCCTGGCGGTGGCTCTCGGCGCGATCGGGCTGCTCGGCTTCTTCGCGGTACGCCTGCACGGGGCACCCGGTTCGGTGGCGCTGGGCTCACTGGCCGGGATGGCGTTCTCGGCCGCCGCGGTGGCCGCCCGGCCGCTCGCCTCCGCCCCGTCGGCCGAGGCGTTCGTCCGCGATCCGCTGCTCTACCTGCTGATCGCCCACTCACTGGTGGGCCAACTGCTGCTCGGTCTGGCGATGCAACGCGGCTCCACGACGGCCGCCGTCGCCGCGATGGACGCCGCCGGGGCGGTGCCCGCCGCGATCGTCGGCCTGCTGCTGCTCAACGACAAGATCTGGCCGGGCCGGGAGTGGCTGGCCGCCGTCGGCTTCCTGATCACCCTCGCCTCGGTGATCGGGCTCACCCGGTACGCCGCGCCCCAGCACCACCACGCGGTGACCCGGACCCGGGAACGCGCCATGGTGGGTGCCGCCCCACGCGCCTGAACCGGCGCAGGGAACCAGAGCCAGAATCAGCGCAGGGAACCCCAGAGCCAGGACCAGCGCAGGGAACCAGAAGCAGGACCGACGCAGGGAACCAGCGCAGGAACCAGAAGCAGGACCGACGCAGGGAAACCAGAGGCGGCCGGGCTGGGGCAGGGGACCGTGAGCCGTTGACGTCATCAGCTCGACAGGATGCCGGTAGGCACAGGTACATCCGACCGGCAGTCGTCCGGACGGCACCCGCGCCCAGGGCGTCCACCGGGACGCACTCCCCAGAACCAGGACGGCCGGCGGCGCGGAAGGACCCGGCCGGGCCGTCCGCTCAGACTCCGACCGGGCCGGCGGTCGTCCCCTCGACCGGAGCGGCGGCCGTCCCCTCGACCGGAGCGGCGGCGTCGCCTTCGACCGGCACCGTGTCGGGCACCTCGACGGACACCTCGACCGGCGTGCGCCGACCCACCACCCGCTCGTAGAGCCGTTCCAACGCGCCGGCCGTCCGCTCCCAGGTGTAGCTGCACCGGACCCGGTCCACCGCGGCGTGCCCGTACGCGAACCGCCCGGCGTTGTCGGCGAGCAGCCGACGCAGCGTCATGCCCAGCGTCCGGACGTCACCGGGGGGCACCAGCCGGCCGGTGACCTCGTCGACCACCGAGTCGGCGATCCCGCCCATGGCGTAGCCGACCACCGGCACACCGCAGGCCATCGCCTCCAGCGACACCCGCCCGGCGGAGGAGTAGTGCGGGGTGCAGGCCACCACGTCGGCAGAGCGGTACCAGGTCGCCAGTTGGTCGTGCGGCACCGCGCCGACCAGGGTGACCTGGTCGGCGACCCCGTTACGCTCGGCCAGCTCCCGCAGCCGGCGGGCCTCGGCGTGGGTGGCCAACTGGTCCGGCGGCGGCCCACCGGCGATCACCAGTTCCGCGTCGCCGACCAGCCGCATTGCCCGGATCAGGTCGTCCTGACCGTGCCCGGGGGAGAGCCCGCCGACGGAGAGGATGCGGGCCCGCTGGTCCCGGGGGGCGGCCTCGCCGTCGGGGTGGAACCGCTCGATGTCCACCCCGGTCGGCACCATCGCCACCGAGGTTCGTTGCAGCCCCATCCGGGTCAACTCGTCGACCTCGTCGTTGCACTGGGCGACGGCGACGTCCACCGCCCGGGTGAGCGCCCGCTCCAGCGGTATCCGCTCACCGGGGCCGTCGTACTGTCGGCCGAGGTGACGCCGCTGTTCGACGCCGAGCGAGTGGAAGGTCTGCACCACCGGGATGTCCGTTTCGCGCACCGCGTGCGCGGCGGCCAGGCCCCCGATCCAGTAGTGCCCGTGCACCACCTCGGGCGTCCACTCCCCGCTCCACTGGTCGGCCAACCAGCGGCCGAACTCGGGGACGTAGGGGACCAGTTCGGCGGTGGCGGTGGGCTGCGCCGGGCCGACGGGCACCCGGTCCACCCGGTAGCCGTCGATCGCCACGCTCGCCGGCAGGGCCGGGTCGTCGCGGCGCTCGTACACCCGGACGTCGTGGCCGCGCCCGGCCAGCTCGCCGGCGACCCGGGCGACGTGCTCGTGGGTGCCGACGGGTGGTCCTTCCGCGTACCGGGGTGGCCCGGCGTGCGCGCAGACGAGGCCGACGCGCATGGTGCACCTCCATGCGATCTGCGAGGGATGGTCTTCCGGTCAGAGCGTCCCATTAACCTGCCTCCGACGAGCCGAAACCTCGCAGATCGGAAGCGGTCAGGCCGCTGGTGGGGGCGGGTGTGGGGCGACACGACGGCCGGCCGGGGGCCGCGTCGATCAATGACCGCACGTCGGCATGACCCGGCCCGCCCGGGGGTACCGACCAGAGATGCCGATGACCCGCACCCTCGCCGACACCGCCATGGTGGTCACCGGTGCCTCCGGCAGGACCGGCATCGCCTCGGCGTACCCCCTCCCCCGACGCGGACGGGCGGGAGGGCGATGAGCCGCGCCGACCTGCCGCCGGCCCGTCCCGGACCCGGCTCCCCCGGGACGGTCCGTCCATCGCGGGAGGGTTGCCGGGTGGCGGCCGACGACTCCTCGGCGCTGGTCCGGCTCAGCGGGGTACTCGGACCGACCGACGCCGACCAGGTACGCGATGCCCTGCTCGCCCGGTTCGGCGACCGGCCCGGTCCGATCGTGGTCGACCTGGCCCGGCTGCGGTGCGTCGGGCCGACCGTCGGCCGGCTGCTGGCCGAGGTACGGCACACGGTGCTCGACTGGCCCGCCGCCGACCTGCTGGTGGTCGACCCGGCCGGGGCGGTCGACGGGGAGTCCGCCGCGCAGTTGGCGGTCTACCCCACCCCGGCCGAGGCGACGGACGCGTTGGCCCGTACGCCGATGGCGGCGGTGCTGTCCGAGGCGCTGACCCCGACGGTCGGGGCGGCCCGGCGGGCCCGGCAGCTGGTCGCCGACGGCTGCGACCGCTGGGGGATGCCGGAGCTGACCGAGCCGGCCTGCATCGCGGTCACCGAGCTGGTCAACAACGTGGTGGCGCACGCGTCGACCCCGATGACGCTCCGACTGGCCCCGGGAAGCGGCAGCACCCTGCACGTGGCCGTCCGGGACCACTCCCGGCAGCAGCCGAGGTACGCGGGCGTGGCGCCGCTCACCTCGACCGGTGGTCGGGGTCTGCTGCTGATCGACACGGTGGCCCGGCGCTGGGGCAGCACCCCGCTCCCGGACGGCAAGGTGATCTGGTGCGTGCTGCACACCGAGGACGAATCCCGGTGGCCGCATGACTGATTCATGCGCTTTCGTCCTGATCCCGGGCCGTCGATCCGGTTACCCGGACCATGGCAGTGGGTAGTGCTCAGCCATGCGCGACGACGAGTTCCCGACCCCCGTGTCCGACCCCGAGGCGCTCGGCCTGCCCGACACCGCCGACGACGACTCGACCGCCAACGACGACGTCCTGACCGGCCGTGAGGCGGACGGCCCGGACCCGGCGCAGCTGCCCGGCGACCGGACCCCGGTGGCCGTCGACGGCTTCGGCACCACCGCCGACGAGCAGCTCGACGGGGAGTCGTTGGACTACAAGCTCGACCGCGAGCAGTACGAGCGGCGGGCCGACGACCCGCTGGCCGGCCCGGTCGACCCGGACATCGCCGCCGAGGCGGAGAACGAGGAGGCCGCCGCGCAGGCCCAGCTCGACGCCGACGTGCTGGATCCCGGCCCGACCTCGGACCCGAACTCCCCGGTCTCGATCTACGACCACGGTCAGCTCGGCACCGTCGCCGATGCACAGGTGGGCCGCCTGGTCGAGCCCGACGAGGGCGACCGCACCGACCAGGAGACCGACAACGTCGCGTACGACGCGGGCGCGGCCGGCGGCGGCGCATCGGCCGAGGAGCTGGCCGTCCACGAGACCCGGCCGCCCGAGGCGCACTGAACCTCAGTCGTCCAGGCCCTGCTCGATCGCGTAGCGGGTCAGCTCCACCCGGTTGTGCAGCTGGAGCTTGCCCAGCGTGTTCTGCACGTGGTTCTGCACGGTGCGGTGGGACAGCCCGAGCCGCCCAGCGATCTGCTTGTAGGACAGCCCTTTCGCCACCAGCCGCAGCACCTCGGTCTCCCGTTCGGTGAGCCGGGGTGCCGTGTCGGGTCGGCCGTCGACGCTCCCGCCGGCCGAGGGGTCGGCGGCGAGCCGCCGGAACTCCCCCAGCACCAGACCGGCCAGGCCGGGGGTGAAGACCGGCTCACCGGCGGCGGTCCGGCGGACCGCGTCCAGGAACTCCGCCGGGGCCGCCGACTTCAGCAGGTAGCCGGTGGCCCCGGCCTTCACGGCGTCCAGCACGCTCTGCTGCTCGCCGCTGGCCGACAGCATCAGCACCCGTACCCGGGGCAACACGGCACGCAGCCCGTGGACCACCGCCACCCCGGAGATGTCCGGCAGCTGGAGGTCGAGCACCACCACGTCGGGTCGGACGGCCGCGGCCACCCGGACCGCCTGGCGACCCTCGCCGCTGGTGGCCACCACCAGGTGCCCGGCCTCGGTGAGGTCGCGGGCCACCCCTTCCCGCCACATCGGGTGGTCGTCGACCACCATCACCCGTACCCCGGTCATCGGTTCCTCCTCGGCACCATCAGCTCGATCTCGGTGCCCTCCCCCGGCGTCGAGACGATCCGTGCCACCCCGCCGAGGTCGGCGATCCGCCCCCGGATGGCCTGGGCCACTCCCAGCCGACCCTGCCGGGCGGCCTCGACCAGCCGGCCCTCCGGGATGCCCGGACCGGCGTCGCGGACCGACACGGTCACCGTGTCCCCCTCGTCCTCGACCAGCACCCAGGCCCGCCCGTCGGCGTGCCGCCGCACGTTGTCCAGCGCCGCCGCCGTCGCCGCGGTCACCTCCCGGGCCACCGGGAAGGGCAGCGGCACCGGGGTGGCCGGGGCGGAGACCTGCACCGCCGCCGAGGCGTACCCGCCGAGCAGGGACCGCAGGTCCACCTCACCGACCGGATCGACGGGGGGCGCCGCCCCGGACCCGGAGATCAACGCGCGCAGGGCCACCTCCTGCTGGCCCGCGAGCCGGGCCAGTTCACCGGCCTCCCCGTCCAGGTGGGCACCGCGCCGCTGGACCAGCGCCAGCACCTGGAGCACCGAGTCGTGGATGTCCCGGGCCAGCCGCTCCCGTTCCCGGGTCGCCGCCTCCAGCTCCACCGCCCGTTGCAACCGCTCCTCGGCGGTCACCGCCAGCCGGGCCACGTGCCCCACCACCACCCCGGCGAGCAGCAGCAGGGTCACCCCGGTCAGCGAGGACGGGCCGATCCGGCCCCGGGTGGCCAGGTCCGTGCCGCCGACCAGCAGGGCCGCCACCGTGCCGCGCCGCCGCCCACCGGAGACCGCCCAAGCCAGCACCGGCCCGGCCAGCCAGGCCACGGCCAGGGCCGGCACCCCGGCCGCCAGCGCCGGGCGTCCCACCACCCACGGCGTGACGGCCAGGATCAGCAGGACCACGCCGAGGTCGGCCAGGAGCAGCGGCCAGCCCCGGTTGGCCGGCCGGGCGTAGCCGACCGCGGTCACCCCGGACCAGGCCAGCATCACCAGCAGCACGCCCCCGGCGGCGAGCGGGTGGGCGTACCGGTCGGCGTCGCGTAGGACCAGCAGGCCGACGTACGCCAGGGAGGCGAAGCGGAAGACCGCGACGGAACGCCAGAGCGGGACCTCGAGACCACCCGGCGGGGACGACGGCATGGCCGCCACGATGCCACAACCGCCCCGGTCACCTGCCGGACCGGCCGGTGGTGCGTCAAGAACCCTGACGTACGGTAGAAATAGCGTGAAAGACTCCGAGATCGCTGTCGGGACAGGGCCCATGACGAACGCAGAACTTCCCACACCGCGTACGGTGGTGCCCATCGAACCTTCCCTTCTCATCGCCGAGGCGTTTGACCAGGCACAGGTGACCGAGCTGCGGCACTCGGTCAGCTCGTGCGCGCACTCGGCCGGGTTGGCCGGTCAGCGGCTCGACGACTTCGTGCTGGCGGTCAACGAGTTGATCACCAACGCCGTCCGGCACGGCGGCGGCCGGGGCTGGCTGCGGCTCTGGCGACGCCCCGGCGAGTTGGTCTGCGAGGTCTCCGACCACGGCCACGGCATCAGCGAGCAGCGGCTCGACGACCGCAGCCGGCCGGCCCCGGACACCGCTGGCGGCTGGGGGCTCTGGTTGGCCCGGGAACTCAGCGACGCGATGGAGGTCGAGAGCGGCGCGGCCGGCACCACGGTCCGGATCAGCGCCGCCGCCAACTGACCCGGTCAGCCGAACAGGGCGCTGACCGACTCGCCGTTGTGTATCCGGCGCATCGCCTCGGCGAGCGCCGGGGCCACCGAGAGCACCTCCAGCTTCGGCACCCGCTTCTCCGCCGGGATCGGCACCGTGTTGGTGCAGACGATCTCGCGTACCCCGTCGGTGTCGCTGAGCCGCTTCAACGCGCCGCTGGAGAAGAGCCCGTGGGTGCAGGCCAGCCGGATCGACCGGACGTTGCGCTCCCGCAGGTGGGCGATCAACTCGATCACCGTGCTGCCCTTGGCGATCTCGTCGTCCAACACGATCACGTCCCGGTCGGCCACCTCGCCGATCACCGTGCTGATGGTGACCCGGTCGTCGCTGAACCGCTGCTTGGCCCCCGCGGCGACCGGCGTGCCGAGCATCCGGGCGAAGGCCGCCGCCTCCTTGGCGTTACCCAGGTCCGGCGAGACCACCACCGTGTTGCCCAGGTCGTACCCCTTGAAGTGGGCGGCCAGCTCACGCAACGCGTGCAGGTGGTCGACGGGGACGCTGAAGAAGCCGTGCACCTGCGGCGAGTGCAGGGTCATCGCCAGCACCCGCTGCGCGCCGGCCGACGTGAGCAGGTCGGCCACCAGCCGGGCACCGATGGAGATGCGAGGGGCATCCTTCTTGTCCGACCGGGCGTACGCGTAGTGCGGCAGCACCACGGTGATCCGGCCGGCCGACGCGCCCCGGGCGGCGTCGATCATGAGCAGCAGCTCGACCAGGTTCTCCTGGACCGGCGGCACCAGCGGCTGGATCAGAAAGACGTCCCGCTCCCGGCAGTTCGCCTGCAACTGCACCTCAAGGCAGTCGTTGGCGAACCGGGACACCCGCACCGGGTGCAGCGGCACCCCGAGGTGGGCACAGATCTCGGCGGCGAGGTCGGGATGGGCGGTTCCACTGAAGACGGCGATATCGCGCACGTCTGGAGATCGTACGGAGCCGCGGCGGTTCTCCGGGACACACCCGGCCGGGTACGGTGCCGAAATGACCGGAGAGTACGTCGCCGCCATCGACCAGGGCACCACCTCGTCGCGGTGCATCGTCTTCGACCGGGCCGGTGAGATCGTCGCCGTCGCGCAACGCGAGCACCGGCAGCTCTTCCCCCGGCCCGGCTGGGTGGAGCACGACGCCGAGGAGATCTGGGCCAACGTCGAACGGGTGGTCCGTGACGCGCTGGCCACCGCCGGCACCGGCCCGGACGGGTTGGCCGCCGTCGGCATCACCAACCAGCGGGAGACCACAGTGGTCTGGGACCGGGCCACCGGCCGTCCGGTCGCCCATGCCGTCGTCTGGCAGGACACCCGTACCGGCCCGCTGCTGCGCGAGCTGGCCGAGTCGTACGGCGAGGAGAAGCTGCGCGCCCGCACCGGGCTCACCCTGGCCACCTACTTCGCCGGCCCGAAGCTGCGCTGGCTGCTCGACCACGTCGACGGGCTGCGCGAGCGCGCCGAGCGGGGCGAGGTGCTCTTCGGCACCATGGACAGCTGGTTGATCTGGAAGCTGACCGGCCGGCACGTCACCGACGTGACCAATGCCAGCCGGACCATGCTGATGGACCTGGAGACCCTCGACTGGGACCGGGAACTGCTCGACGCGCTGCGCGTCCCGGCCGCGATGCTGCCGCAGATCCGCAGCTCGGCGGAGGTCTACGGGACCGCCCACGGGGTGCTCGCCGGGGTGCCGGTGGCCAGCGCGCTCGGCGACCAGCAGGCCGCCCTGTTCGGGCAGACCTGCTTCCAGCCCGGCGAGGCGAAGTGCACCTACGGCACCGGCAGCTTCCTGCTGCTCAACACCGGGGCCAGCCCGGTGCCGTCCACCCACGGCCTGCTGACCACGGTGGCCTACCGGATCGACGGCCAGCCGGCCGCGTACGCCCTGGAGGGGGCGATCGCGGTGACCGGTTCGCTGGTGCAGTGGCTGCGGGACAACCTCGGACTGATCTCGTCCGCCGCCGAGGTGGAGGAGTTGGCCGCCACCGTCGACGACAACGGCGGCTGCTATGTGGTGCCGGCCTTCTCCGGGTTGTTCGCCCCGCACTGGCGCAGCGACGCCCGGGGGGTGATCGCCGGGCTGACCGGCTACATCACCAAGGGGCACCTGGCGCGGGCGGTGCTGGAGGCGTCCGCCTGGCAGACCCGGGAGGTGGTCGACGCGATGAACGCCGACTCCGACGTGGCGCTGCGCCGACTGCGGGTGGACGGCGGGATGACCGCCAACACCCTGCTGATGCAGTTCCTCGCCGACGTGCTGGACGTGCCGGTGGTCCGCTCCCGGATCACCGAGACCACCTGCCTGGGCGCGGCGTACGCGGCCGGCCTGGCGGTCGGCTTCTGGCCGGACCTGGCCACCCTGCGCGCCCAGTGGCGCTCCGACGCGCAGTGGGAGTCCCGGATGAACCCGCAGGACCGGCAGCGGGAGCTGGGCCAGTGGCGCAAGGCCGTCGCCCGCACCCTCGACTGGGTCGACTGACCGGCCCGGACCGGCCCGGGACCGGTGCGTCGGCCGGTGCGTCGGCCGGTGTGGGACGCCCCGGCGGATACCATCCGCTCGGGGGGATGGCATGCAGACAGTCGGCCCGTACGTGCTGCACCGGAAGCTGAGTTCGTGTGCGCTGGGTGAGGTCTGGGCCGCCCGGGACACCGCCGACCGGCCCTTCACCGTGGCCGTGCTCGCGCCGGCCGCCGCCGAGGGAGGCTGGCGGGACGAGTTCGCCGCAGCGGCCAACACGCTGGCCCGCTCGGGCGGCCTGCCGATCACCGGGGCCAACCACACCGGACCGGTCCCCTGGGTGGCCTGCGCCGCCGAGCAGGGCGCGGGTGCCGCGCACGTCTTCCTCGCGCTGGGCCAGCAGCTCACCCCGACACCGGTCGAGGAGCCCCGGCCGACGCTGGCCGGGACGACCACGCCGACGTCCCCGGCGGCGATCACCGCCGAGCCGGCCATCAGGGACACCGCCGCGCCCCACCGTCCTGCGTCGCCGCCCCCGGTCCACCCGCTGACGCCGGCCCGGCACCCCTCGACCCCGCGCCAGGCGACATCGGTGGCGTACCCGGGAACGGTGGCATCCGCCGGGGCGGACCGACGGGGGCGGACGGTGCTGGTGCTGGCGCTGGTGGCCGGGTTGGCGGCCACGCTCGGCGTGGCCGGCGGCTACGGCGTCGCCGGCCGGTCCGCCGACAGCACCCCCGCCACCGCCGCGCCGACCCCGGGTGTCGACCTGGGGCTGCCGACCGCGCCGCCGCGCCGACCGGGGGTGGAACCGCCGATCGGCGGCGGCTGGCCTACCGCCGCGCCTCACTTCGCCGGCACCGAACCGACCCGGGAGATGACCGGACTGCCGGGCGTCGGCTTCACCTTCCGGGTGCCGATCGGCTGGAGCTGCACCGAGGCCGGCCGCACCAGCGGTTCGGCGCACTACCAGTGCGGCGTGCCCACCGCCGACGGGTCGATCATCGGTGGCGACCTGGTCGTCCGGCAGTGCCCCCGGCTCTGCACCGACGAGCGCCGCACCGCGCTGCGCCGGCAGGAGGAGGCGTGGGGGTTGCAGTGGATCCGCAGCGGCGAGTTCACCACCTGGGCAGAGACCGCCCGGGTGGACGGTGCGCCGCGCTACGGGCTGGTCTACCTCTCCTACTGGCGCAGTGTGCCGGAGGACGCGGTCGACCGGCAGTTGGTGCTCCGGATGACCGCGCCACTGGACCGGGCCGACGAGGTACGCAAGGTGGCCGCCTCGGTACGCGAGGACACCTTCACCCTCTGACGCGGGGCGGGAGGCCACCCCGGGTCGACCGGTACCCTCCGCCCGGACGCCGACGGCGCTGCGGCTTGTCCCTTCCACGACCGGGCGGGCCATGGTAGGCATGCTGGCTGGCTCCCCCGACAACCCCGCCCCGCGCCGGCCCGTCCCCGGCGCGGCGAGGACCGCCAGGAGCGACGCACCGACCGCCCTGATCGTCCGCGTCCCCGACCTGCCGCCCGATCCGGCTGCCCCCTGGCACCCCACCGGGGCCGACCAGCCGGAACCGCCGGAACCGCTGGACGCGCCCTGGCTGCGGCACCTGGCCCGGCTGCTGCCGATGGCCATCGTCGGCGTCCTCGGCGCGCTCGGGCTGCACCGGCCCGGCCTGTGGGAGGACGAGCTGGCCACCTGGGGCATGGTCAGCGTCGGGTTCGACGACTGCGTGGCGGTGTTGCGCAACGTCGACGCCTCCGTCGGCCCGTACTACCTGCTGATGCGCGGCTGGGTGGCGCTGGCCGGCAGCTCCGACGTCGCGCTGCGGATGCCCTCGCTGCTGGCCATGGCGGCGGCGGCCGGGCTGGTGGCCGCGATCGGCCTGCGGATCGGTGGGCTGCGGGTCGGGCTGGTCGCCGGGGTGCTGTTCGCGGTGCTGCCGACCACCTCCCGGTACGCGCAGGAGGCCCGGCCGTACGCCCTCGCGGTGTTCGCCGCGACGCTGGCCACCCTGCTGCTGATCCGGCTGCGGGAGCGGCCCCGGTTCCTCCGCCACCTGGGCTACGCCGCCGTGGTGACCCTGCTCGGGCTGCTGCACCTGGTCGGGTTGCTGCTGCTCCCCGCGCATGCGGCGGTGGCCTGGCGGACGGCGGCCCGACGGCGCACCTTCTTCGGCTGGCTCGGGGCGGCGGTGGCCGGCGTGCTGCCCGTGCTGCCGGTGCTCTGGCTGGCTCGCCGACAGACCGGTACGCAGCTCCACTGGATTCCGCCGGTCACCGTGGACCGGCTGGCCGACACCCCGGAGGCGCTGTTCGGCGGTCCACTGCTCGCCGGCGCGGTGCTCGCCCTGGCCTTCCTCGGCATGTCGATGCGGCAGCGGGCCGCGGTGGCCACCGCCTGGCTGATGCTGCCCACCCTCGGCCTGCTGGTCGCCGCCCAGCTCACCCCGCTCTGGCTGCCGCGCTACCTGCTGTTCACGGTGCCGGCCTGGGCGCTGGTGGCCGCGCTGGCGCTGCGTCGCAGCTCGCTGCTGCGGGGCACCGCCGCGATGCTGGCGATCGGGCTGCTCGGCATCCCGGTGCAGGTGGAGATCCGCGGTGGCAGCGGCCACAGCCAGGGCACCAAGGACGTCGCCGCGGTGCTGCGGGCGAACGCGGACCCCGGCGACGTCCTGGTGTACGGCCCGTTCGACGCGGGTGACCAGCGCACCAGCCGGGACGCGGTGAACCGGTACGTCGACGAGAGCCGGCGTCCCCGGGACGTGCTGCTGACCGTCCCGGCCCGCCGGCAGGGCACCGTGGGCGCGCGGGAGTGCGCCGACCGGGACGTGCCGGTCTGCCTGGGCCGTCCGGACCGGGTGTGGATCGTCCGCAAGGGGGCGTTCGACAACCCGGTGCAGCGGATCGGGCCGGCGAAGGAGGCCGCGCTCAAGCCGTACGCGCTCGAGCGCACCTGGCGGGTCCGGGGGTTCAGCATCGCGCTGCTGGTGGGCAGGCCGGAGGCGGCGACGTGAGTACCCGGGCCGGCGCGGGCCGGGCCGGCGAGACGACGGAGTCCCACCGCCCGGCGGTGCCACCCCGACCCGGCCCGGCAGTGCCGCCACAGCGCCCGGCGGTGCCGTCGTGGCCGGGGCAGGGCGCACCGGGACGGCCGGCGGTGGTGCCGGCCCCGCGCGGACCGGCGGCGCGGCAGGCGGTGGCACCGGCGGTGCCGGGCCGCCCGAAGACCGTCGACCCGTCCCTGCCGCTGCCCCCGGACGACGAGGAGAAGGCCGCCTACCGCCGACGCCGGCTGCCGGTGTTGACGGTCGCCTCGCTCGTCAGCTTCGGCGGGCTGCTCACCAGCCAGTTGCTCTTCGTCCGGATGGCCCCCTGGCTGCTCCTGCTGCTGCCGCTGTTCGGCTTCACCGTCCTCTACCACCTGATCTCGCTCACGGTGAACATCGGCACGCCCGGCTTCGACCTGGACCGGCACCGCCGGCTGGTCCGCGACTTCCGACCGGCAGAGCACCCCTCGGTGGACGTCTTCCTGCCGGTGTGCGACGAGGCGACCGAGGTGCTCCGCAACACCTGGGAGCACGTCAGCCGGATGGTCGACCACTACCCGGGGCGGACGCACGTCCACGTGCTCGACGACTCGGCGACCGACGAGCGGGAGGCGATGGCGCTGGCCTTCGGCTACGTCTACCAGCGCCGCCCCAACCGGGGCTGGTACCGCAAGGCCGGCAACTTGCGGTACGCGTACCAGCGCACCCTGGGCGAGCACATCCTGGTGCTCGACGCCGACTTCACCCCCCGCCACGACCTGCTCGACGAGCTGGTGCCGTACCTGGCCGCCGAGCCCGACCTCGGGATCGTGCAGTCCCCGCAGTACTTCCGGGTGCATGCCGGGCAGGGTTGGCTGGAGCGGGGAGCCGGGGCGGTGCAGGAGTTGTTCTACCGGATGGTGCAGGTCTCCCGGCAGCACCACGAGGCGGCGATCTGTGTCGGCAGTTGCGCGCTCTACCGGCGGGAGGCGCTGGACGCGATCGGCGGCTCCACGCTGATCGAGCACTCCGAGGACGTACACACCGGGTTCGACATGCGGCGGCGCGGCTGGCGGCTGCGTTACCTGCCGGTGCCGCTGGCCACCGGTTTGTGCCCGGCCGACGTCAGCTCGTTCTTCACCCAGCAGTACCGCTGGTGCGCCGGCTCGATGAGCCTGCTCGGGTCGACGAAGTTCTGGAACACCCGGATGCGGCTGCGCACCCGGCTGTCGTACCTCTCCGGGTTCTGCTACTACCTGCACACGGCGCTGTTCACCTTCGTCGGGCCGCTGGTGCCGATCGTGCTGCTGGCCTGGTTCCCACAGTCGGTGGCCCCGGCGAACTACCTGTGGATCGTGCCGAGCCTGGTCTACAACCTGCTGTTCTTCCCGCTGTGGCACCACTGCGCCTACCGGGTCGAGGCGTGGACCGTGAAGATGATCTACGGCTGGTCGCACGCCTTCGCGATCTGGGACCTGCTGCGCGGGCAGAGCATGGGCTGGCAGCCCACCGGCGGCACGGAACGGAAGAGCAGGACGGGTCGGCTGTGGTGGGCAATGGCCGTCTGCACGGCGGGCAGCGGAGCACTGTGGACCGGCCTGGCGGCGCACCGGATGATCACCGACGACCTGCTGACCTTCGCGCCCGCCTTCCTCGGTGGCACCTTCTACCTGGCCCTCGCGTTGCAGGCGCTGCTGGTGGAGCCGGCGCGGGACATCCGGCCGGAGCGTTCCCGGTGACCTCCCGCCAGCTGTTCACCATCGTGACGATGTTCGTGATCGGGGTGTTCGGCTACGCCGCGCTCGCGCCCGGCCCGGCCAGCCGCCCGGCCCGGTTCGCCACCGAGCCCAACGGCTCGGCCACGCCCACCGCGCCGCCCCCGGCGTACGACGTCCGCCCGCTGGTCCAGCCGCAGGGCCGCTACCTCGGGGTGGCGCTGGACGGGGCACCGCAGGACCTGAGCCGGGTCGACCGGTTCGCCGACCTGGTCGGCAGGAAACCCAACATCATCACCATCTACGAGAGCTTCGACGACGAGTTCGCCGCCGCCGAGGTCCGGCGGGTCCACCGGTACGGGGCGCTGCCGATCGTCCGCTGGGAGCCGTTCAAGGCGAAACTGAAGGACATCGCCGCCGGGCGGCACGACCCGTACCTGGTGGAGTTCGCGGTCGCGGTGCGCCGGCTCAACCTGCCGGTCGCCCTCACCATAGCGCACGAGATGAACGGCCACTGGTACCCGTGGGGCGCGCACGACAACACCGCCGAGGACTTCGTCGCCGCCTGGCGGCACATCCACGCCGTCTTCGGCCGGGCTGAGGCGACGAACGTGATCTGGACCTGGACCCCGAACGTGGTCGACCCGGTCCCGTCGGTGAGGCTCGCCCCGCTCTTCCCCGGCGACACCTACGTGGACTGGGTCGGCATCGACGGCTACTTCACCCGACGCGGTGAGCAGACCTTCGACGACCTGTTCGGGCCCACCATCAAGCAGGTCCGCCGGTTCACCCAGCGGCCCCTGCTCATCGTGGAGACCGGCGCCGAGGCGGGCACCCTGCGTGCCCGCGCGGTCGACGAACTCTTCACCGCCATGCGCAGACGGCCCGACCTGCTGGGCTTCGTCTACTTCAACCAGAAGGGCTCCGGCGACTGGGTGATCGACTCGGACACGCCGGCCCTCGCCGCGTACCGGGACGGCGCGGCGGCCGACGCCCGGATCGGCTTCCGGGTGGGCTGACCCGACGGACCCGCTCCCGGAGCGTCCCGACCGGCCCGCGCCGGGCGCATCAGCGCAGCGACCGGAAGGCGGTGCGCAGTTCCTCGGAGAAGATCTTCGGCTGTTTCCAGGCCGCGAAGTGCCCGCCCCGGTCGAGCTTGTTGAAGTAGATCAGGTGGGGATACGCCTGCTCGGCCCAGCTCTGCGGGGCTTCGTAGAGCTCGTCGGGGAAGACGCTCACCGCGACGGGAACGGACACGCCCTTGGCGGCGAAGAAGGACAGCTTGTTCTCCGCGTAGAGCCGGGACGCGGAGATCGCCGTGTTCGTCAGCCAGTAGAGCGAGATGTTGTCCAGCACGTCGTCGCGGGTGAGGCCCTCGGTGGCGCTCTCGAAGACCCGTGAAATCAGCGCCAGGCTGCGCGCGTCGTGGTCGAGCAGGAAGGCCGCCAGGCCGACCGGGGAATCCGCCAACCCGGTCAGCGTCTGCGGGCGGGTCGCCATCATCAGGGCGTACGCGACGTGCTTCCAGACGTAGTCCAGCTCCCGGGCCGCGCGCACCTCGTCCTCGGACAGGCCCGGTGGCAGCGAACCCAGGGCGTTGTTCGCCCCGGTCGTGTCGCCCTGGAACAGGTTGTCGATCTCGGGCGGGACCGCACCGGCCATGTTGGTGTGGATGCCGAGCAGCTCCGGTGGCGTCTGCACACCCAACTGGTCCACGATGACCGCACCCCAGTCGCCGCCCTGCGCGACGAACCGCTGGTAGCCGAGGCGCTTCATCAGCTCGGTCCAGGCGGTGGCGATCTTCTGCGGGTTCCAGCCCGGCACGGTCGGCTTGCCCGAGAAGCCGTGACCGGGCAGCGACGGGATCACCAGGTGGAAGGCGTCCATCGCGCTCGCGCCGTGCGCCATGGGGTCGGTGAGCGGCTCGATGATCTTGAGCTGCTCGATCACCGACCCGGGCCACCCGTGCGTGACGACGAGCGGCAGCGCGCCGCCGCACCTCGGAGCCTAGAGCGCCACGACCGGGGCTCGTGGCGATACGAGCAGCCCGGGACAGCGGCCGGTTCATCCGGGTGACGGCCGGACGACATGCTCACCCTGGCCGGCGGCGGACTGGCCCGGCACCTGCGGATCAGCCGGACGACGGCCCGACGCTCCGGCTACTCAGCCTCCGCCACGAGGACGCCCTTGCCCTGCTTGCCGTATACCAGGCCGCGATCGTGAAGTAGACCGAAGGCGCGGTTCACGGTGGCGAGTGAGACGTGATGCCTGTCGGCGAGTTCGGCGGTGGAGGGCAACTTGTCGTGTGCCTTCAGCTCTCCGGACCTGATCTGGCCGGCGATGCCGTCAGCGATGCGGCGGTACTCAGCCTGCTCGTAGGGCACGAGCTGAGTCTAGGTCAGCAGGTCAGTTCGCCGGCAGGGCCTTGACGTAGACGCCCTCCCCTTGGCGGCCTTCGACCAGACCTTCGGTCTTGAGGACCAGCATGGCTCCACGGATCGAGCCGTAGGACACGTCGTACTCGGCTTTCAGCTCCGCCGTGGAGGGAAGCTTGTCCCCCACAGCGAGCTTGCCGCTCCGGATCTGCTCGCGGATGGCCTCGGCCACCCGCTCGTACTTGGCGGGCATCTGAACTCCTCGGGTCGCACCCCGAGTAGATCACTTTCAGAAAGCCACATCAACTATGTCGAGCAGGCTAGACTAAGTAGACATAGTTGATTAGGCTTCGAGTCGTGTTCGTCCTCGGGTCGCACCAGGAGGGGCACAGGTCCGGTGCCTGCCCGCTCGTTCCCCGTGCCGAGTTGCGGCAGGCACCGGACCTGATCGACCACCAGCCACGTCGAATCAGGCCGGTCCAGGGTCGGGCCGCGCATCGCTGTCGACAGCGGGGAACGGAGGCACATGCAGCCCAGCACAGATGCGCCCGCCGAGCAGATCGAGGGCCTTCTTTCAACGGGATCGGCGACCGGGCCAGCGGCACTACCGAGGGCCAAGAGACGGGATCGTCTATGACCGACTATCCGGCGATCCATGGTCCGTCGAGGCCGGACTGGGACTGCCTCGTCTGCGGTGAGCCCTGGCCGTGTCTGACCCGCAAGCGCCAGCTCAAGGAGCTGTGCCAGTGCAACATTCGCACGCTCGTGCACTACCTGAGCCCCTACCTGAGCGACGCCCTCCAGGACATCGACGGGATGAGCGCGGCCGAGATCACCGAGCGTTTCGTGGGGTGGTGCAGCAGACCGCTGGAGGTGTGGATATCGCCAGAGCGGGAGAGAACTCCGACCGGGGACATCGGTACGCACACCGGCGAGGAGGCAGGATGACGGACCCGAGGAACTCCGGCTCGATGCCGACCCGGAAGCTGACGACGGGAGCGGCCCGCCCGGTGCCGAACAGCGGCCCTCGTGCTCAAGCCGGCTCCACGGTCGAGGTTCCCGCACCGGGGGACGTCCTCCGCGTGACCCGTGCGGCGTCCGTGCAGTTCATCCGACCGATGACCTTCAAAGTGATCAAGGTGCTGACCGAGCTGCACACCTATGACGGCTGGCTCTGGCTCCGGGGCTACCAGTTGGACGACAAGGGGAACGCGGTAGCCAGCCGGGAGATCTTCGTCCAGCCGGCGGGCCTGGTGACGGTGCAGAGGCATCGGCCCCCGAAGGCAGCCACGACCAACGCCCAGCGCAGAAGGAACATGCCGCCGGTCAGGGCAGCCCGCCGTACTGGATAGCGGTGCGGCGGGAGGAGACCGGGCGGATCAGGGACCTCGCCTCCCCGGGCATCCGCCCGGTGCCGGTTCACCGGCCGGGGCCGGGCCCCGGTTCGTCGAAGAGCTGCACCGGTGGGCCCGGCTCGGTCGGCTCCACCGACCGGGCGGGTGCCGACGCGACGGCCGCCCGCCAGCGTCGCCGGCGCACCCTCGGCAGGGTCAGCGCGACGGCGCAGACCACGAGGACGGTGGCGAGGGCGATCACGGAGCCGGCCAGCGCGATCCGCCGGCTCTCCCGTACCGCCGGGTCGGGCCGGTCGACGGCCGGCCGGAACGGGGGCGGCACCGGCCGTGCCTCCGGCAGCAACCGGTCGTTGATCGCCCCGTACGGGTTGACCGTGCCGTGGCCGTACTCGGCGCGGTCGGCACCGGGGACCGCCGTCACGGTCAACAGCCGGATCACTTCGCTCCGCGAGGTGCCGGCCCGTTTGGCGAGGGTGAGCGCGGCCGTAGCGGCGACGAAGCCGCACGCCAGGGCGGTGCCGTCGGCGGCCTCGACCAACCCGCTGCCGCGTTGGGTGGTGGTGACGGCGACGCCCGGCGCGACCAGGTCCAGGTACGGACCGTACTGCGCCTTCCGCCAGCGCCGGCCGTCCGGACCGATCGCCCCGACGGCGACCACCTCCGGGTAGCCGGCCGGGTAGGAGACCGGATTGCCGTCACCGCCCCGGTCACCGCTGGCGGCCACCACCACCACACCCCGGTCGGCGGCCCGGCGGACCGAGGTACGCAGCGTCTCGGCGTCCCGGTCGACGGCGACGGTGACCGCGACCACCCGGGCACCCCGGTCGACCGCCCAGGTGATGCCCCGGGCGAGCACTGCGGCATCGACCGGGGTGTCGCCGAACGCCTGGTCGTCGACCACCCGCACGGGCAGCACCCGGGCGCTCGGCGCGAGCCCCGCGAACGGGGACGGGCCGGTCTGCCGGGCGACGATCAGCCCGGCCACCCGGGTGCCCTGACCACTGCAGTCGGTGTCGGCCGGGCCGTTGCCCCGGACCGCGTCGAAGCCCGTCTCGACCCGGCCCCGCAACTGCGGGTGGTCACCGTCCACCCCGGAGCCGAGCACCGCGACGGTGACCCCCGAACCCTGACTCGACGGCCACACCTGTTCCGGGGCGAGCACCTGCTGGGCCCAGGACGGCGTGGTGACCTGCCCGCCGGCCGGTGCGCAGTCCGGCGTCGCCAAGGCGGGCGTCACCGGCCCGACGAGGACGGTCGCGGCGAGCCCGACGACGGCTCCACCCGCCAACCAACGCCGTCCCGGTCGCGACGCGCCACCGTCCGACAGTCGGTGTCGGCCCGGTCGTACCGCGCCGTTGCTCGTCAATTGGACCCGTACCCCCGTGGTCGCCGGCCGTTGTCGACCCGGCCCACGCCCGGCCGTCCGGCCCGGGGTGAAGTGCTGCCCGGACAGGTCCATGGTGGAGAGGCGCTGGCCGCCACCGTCGCCGTTGTCGTCACGCAGCTCAGGAAGGTGCAGCTCGGCCCGGGTGAAGAGGCGGAAGGACTTCGTGCGGTCGTCGTCGCGCACCGCGCGCAGCAACCCCCGTTCGGTGTCGGTGGCCGGCTGCCACGACTCGCCCACGACGGGTCTCCTCCCTGCCCGGTGCCGGACCTGAGCCTATCGATCCCCCGTCGACGGACGGGACAGGCTGTGCACGCTAGGCTACTGGTCGGTTGCCGTCCGCCGACATCCCCTGAGGAGGAACCCTGCGACGTGCCGTCGCGATCACCGTCCGGGTCGACCCGGAACAGGTCGCCCGACGGCGGCCCGGGGTGGGACCAGCCCACAGGTGGACGGCCCCACCGAACACAGTCCGACCGGTCACGGCCCGCACCGGTGGCCCGGCAGGTCAGGACCAGCGTTCGCCGGTCAACCGCTCGTAGACGTCGACGTAGCGGGCCCGGGTGGCCTCCACCACGTCGGCCGGGACCTCGGGGGCGGGGGCCTGCTTGTCCCAGCCGCTGCTGGTCGCCCAGTCCCGGACGTACTGCTTGTCGTAGGAGAACTGGGTACGACCCGGCTGGTACGACTCGGCGGGCCAGTACCGGGACGAGTCGGAGGTGAGCACCTCGTCGCCGAGGACCAGGGTGCCGTCCGGTGCCCAGCCCAGCTCGATCTTGGTGTCGGCGACCAGGATGCCCCGGTCGGCGGCGAGTTCCGCGCCCCGCCGGTAGACGTCGAGGGTGATCTGGCGCAGCCGCTCGGCGGTCTCCGCGCCGACCTTGTCCACCACGGCGGCGAAGGTGATCGGTTCGTCGTGTTCTCCGGCCGGTGCCTTGGTCGACGGGGTGAAGATCGGCTCCGGCAGGATCGACGCCTCGACCAGCCCCCGCGGCAGCGGTACGCCGGAGACCGCGCCGGTCTGCTCGTACTCCTTGAGGCCGCCGCCGGTGAGGTAGCCGCGGGCGACGCACTCGACGGGCACCATGTCCAGCCGGCGACAGCGGATCGCCCGACCGGCGAACTCGGCGGGCACCTCGGTGGCCGAGATGACGTGGTGGGGCACCAGATCGGCGAGCTGCGCGAACCACCAGAGCGACAGGGCGGTGAGCAGCCGACCCTTGTCCGGGATCGGGGTGGGCAGCACCACGTCGTAGACGGAGATCCGGTCGGAGGCGACGAGGATCAGGTCGTCGCCGTCGGCGTAGACGTCCCGGACCTTGCCCGAGTGCAGAAGTTCCACGCGCCCTAGTACACCACGGGTACGACGCCGGCCGGTGCGCCCACCCGGGTGGCTGGCGTACGGCGGGCCGCCGGGCGTTGACACTGGCCGCGCCGCCTGCGTGAATGATCCGGCTACCGGCCCGCCCGTCCCCAGGAGCACCCGTTGTCCGCTGCGCGCTTCCCGCTCCCCCGGCCCGGCGTCGATCCGGCCCGGCGGCGGCTGCTCGGCGCGCTGCTCGGTCTGCCGGCGCTGGCCACCGGCGGGCTCAGCGGGTGCGGCGTCGAGCCGGACTCGCCGGCACCGGACGGCCCGGTGGAGCTGTCGGTCTTCTGGTACGGCGGCACCCGGCGGGCAGAGGCCACCGAACGGGCCCTGCGGTTGTACTCGGCGCGCAATCCGCTGGTCACCTTCCGGGTGACCTGGCAGGGGCAGGGCGGCTACTACGACCGGCTCGCCACCCAGGCCGGTGGCGGCAACGTGCCCGACCTGTTCCAGATCGACGACTCGATACTCGGCGAGTACGCCCAGCGGGGCATCGTCCTCGACCTCGGCGGTTACGTCGACGACGGCCGGATCAACCTGAACACCCTGCCGCCCGGCCTGGTGGACTACGGCAAGATCGACGACCGGGTCTACGCCGTCCCGGCTGCGCAGACCCACGCCGCCGTGGTGTTCAACCGGGACCTGCTCCGCCGGCTCGATGTGCCCGAGCCGACCACCTCGATGGCCTGGGCCGACTACCTGAGCTGGGCCGCCGGGGTGACCCGGGCCAGCGGCGGCCGGGTCGCCGGCTCGATGGACCCGTCGGGGGACCACCGGGCGCTGTGGCTCTGGCTGCGCGGGCTGGGCACGAAGTTCTACCAGGGACGCCAGTTGGGTTTCGGCTCGGCGGCGCTACTGGACTGGTTCGAGCTCTGGGAACGGGCCCGCAGCCAGCGGGCCACCCCGGCCGCCGCCCTGGTCGACCGCGCCGACGGCGGTGACCCGGCCCGGCAACTGGTGGTCACCGGGCACACCGCCGCCTCGTTCGCCTGGTCACACCAGCTCCCCGAACTTCAGCGCTACACCAAGGACGAGCTGGCCCTGGTCGGCTTTCCCGGCCCCCGGGCCGCCCAGTGGGACTGGGCGTCGATGTACTGGGCAGGGTTCCGGGGCACCCGTCATCCGGGGGTGGTGGCGAACGTGGTCAACTTCCTCACCACGAGCGTGGAGGTGGGCCAACTCCTCGGCACCGAACGGGGCCTGCCGGCCAGCCTGACGGTGCGGCAGGCGGTCGTCCAGACGCTCGACGATCCGATGGCCGAACGCGTCGCCGCCCTCGGTGACGCACTGCACCAGCAGGTGGGCCCGGCGCCCGAGCCGCCGCCGAAGGGGCACGGCGAGGTGCGTGACCTGCTCACCGAGGCGGCCCGGAGCATCCGCGCGGGACGCTCCGGGGCGCGGGCGGCGACGTCACAGTTCATGGCGCGGGCCCAGGCGGCCCTGGCCCGGTGACGGTCAGTGGGCGCTGACGTCGTGTTGCCGGCCCCGTGACGAGTCAGCGGGGCGGGGTGACGGGTCAGCGGGGCGGGCGGTTGCGTCGGTTCCGCGTCAGCAGGACCACCAGCAGGACGATGCCGCCGACCACCACCAGGCAGCAGAGCAGCCCGAGGATGCCGAACCCGCCGCCCCTCGACCGCCGACGCGCGGCCTCCACCACCAGCTCACCGGTGCCGGTGGACGCCCAGGCGGCCACCGGCACGAAGACCGAGAGAACCACCGCGCCGAGGACCGCGCTCAGCCGGCCCCACCACTTGATCCCCGTAGACGTGCTGATCCCAGTAGACATGCCCCCATCCTGACCGAGGACAGCAAGTCCGGCACCCCGAAGGGCGGGTCGCCCCTGTCTGCCGGGCTTCCGGGTGGCTTCGGACCGGCCGGAAACGGCGAGAGGCCCCGGAGAAAACTCCGGGACCTCTCGAACAGTAGCGGGGACAGGATTTGAACCTGCGACCTCTGGGTTATGAGCCCAGCGAGCTACCGAGCTGCTCCACCCCGCGTCGGCTCGTTAAGCCTAACCCATCCGTCCGACGGAGATCAAACCGGGCCCCGATCCGACATCCGCCCAGCTCAACACCGCTGTTCGGCACCGGTACGCAAAGTGACCCTCCAACGCGGTCGGCGGCGTCACCGGACCCGCGACCATTCTGGCGCAAACTCCAGGGCGGGAGTGCGAGAACGGCGAGAGGCCCCGGAGAAAACTCCGGGACCTCTCGAACAGTAGCGGGGACAGGATTTGAACCTGCGACCTCTGGGTTATGAGCCCAGCGAGCTAC